>CAZKCJ010000095.1:0-8971 GCA_964550885.1 uncultured Rubrivivax sp.
ATGGAAGGCAAGACCGCCTGGGAGGTCGGCGCGATCCTGGGCATCAGCGAGCGCACCGCGGTGCTGCACGTGAACAACGCGATGCACAAGCTCGGCTGCGTGAACAAGCACGCGGCGGTGCTGAAGGCGCTGCGCCTCGGGCTGATCCACTGACGGCGGTGCGGCCCGCGCCGGCCGCCGCCGCTCGAGCGGCCCCGCCTGCGGCGGGCCGACCCTGTAAGACTTGACAGTGTTCTTTTCGCACGGGTGCTGGTGCAATGCCTGCGTGCGCATCGTACGCATCACCTGATTGCCGAAGGAGTCGTTATGAGGAAGCCCGAACCGTCCCGCAAGATCCGCAAGGAAGACGCGAAGCAGCCGAAGCAGCCGGCCAAGTCCGGTCCGGTCGAGCTGACCCCCGAGGACATGAAGAAGGTCTCCGGCGGGCTGCCCTGCAGCTGGCCGAAGCCGCGCCGCTGACGCGGCACGCCCCTGGTCTCCACGTCTGCGGGTACCCGGTGATGTGCCCGCGGGCCGATTGGCATTAAGGTCGCGCCTGACGGCTCGACTTCGGTGCCCGCGGGCCGGCTCGACCGGCCCGCTTTTTTTTATGCCTTCACCCGCCTTCGACCGCTGCGCGGCCGCCGCCTGCGGCCCCCGCCTGCGAGCGGCTGTGCCGCGGGGGGCACGATGAGCGGTCTGTTCCGCCCCGAGGCGGTCGACGCCCAGCGGCAGGGCTGGATCGGCGAGGTCCAGCTGGTGCGGCCGCTGTCGACCACGCTGCTGACCACCGCGGTGCTGCTGTGCCTGGCGGCGGTGCTCGCCTTCCTGAGCTTCGGCGAGTACACGCGCAAGGCGCGGATCGGCGGCGTGCTGGTACCCGACCTGGGCGTGATCCGGCTGGTGCCGCCGTCGCCTGGGCGGGTGCAGTCGCGCCACGTGACCGAAGGCCAGGCGGTGCACGCGGGCGACGTGCTGTTCGTGCTGGCGCTGCCCGGCAGCACGCTGACCGACGCGGTGCGCGAGCGCGTCGACCGCAGCCTGCAGCAGCGCCGGCGCAGCCTGGAGGAGGCCGCGCGCCAGCAGGCAGCGCTGGCCGAGTCGCAGCAGGCGGCGCTGAAGCGGCGGCTGGAAGCACTGCAGCGCGAGCAGGCGCAGGTCCAGGCCGAGGCCGCGCTGCACCGGCAGCGGCTGGCGCTGGCGCAGCAGTCGTTGGCGCGGCTGGAGTCGCTGGGCGACCAGCAGTTCGTGTCGGCCGCGCAGGTGCAGAGCAAGCGCGAGGAGGTGATCGGCCTGCAGGCGCAGGCGCAGGCGATCGAGCGCCAGAGCACCGCGCTCGCGCAGGACCGCGCGGCGCTGACCGGCGAGCTGAACGCGCTGCCCGCGCAGACCCGCGGCCGCCAGGTCGAGATCGAGCGGCAGCTGGCGGCGCTGGCCGGCGAGATCGCCGAGCAGGACGCGCCGCGGCAGATCGTGGTCCAGGCGCCGCAGGACGCGACGGTCAGCACGCTGCTGGCCGACGTCGGCCAGAGCGTGTCGCCGACCTCGGCGCTGGCGACGCTGATCCCCGCCGGAGCGAAGCTGCAGGCGCAGCTGTTCGCGCCCTCGGGCGCGGTCGGCTTCGTGCAGCCGGAGCAGGAGGTGCGGCTGCGCTTCGAGGCCTTCCCGTACCAGAAGTTCGGCCACCAGGTCGGCCACGTGCTGCGCGTGTCGCGCACGCCGCTGGCGGCGGCCGAGCTGGCCGGCCTGCCGCTGGCGGCGCCGCCGCAGGCCGCCGGCGACGAGGCCGAGCCGCTGTTCCGGATCACGGTCGGCCTGGCGAGCCAGCAGATCCGGGTGTTCGGCGAGCCGCAGCCGCTGGTGGCCGGCATGCGCATGCAGGCCGACGTGCTGCTGGAGCGGCGCCGGCTGGTCGAGTGGCTGTTCGAGCCGCTGCTCGGCTGGTCGGGCCGTCTGTGAGCGGCGGCGGGGCGGGCACGCGGCGATGACGGCGGCGTTCCTCGACGGCAGCGGGCTGCGGCTGGGCTTCGGGCGCCACCGGGTGCCGCTGGTGCTGCAGACCGAGGCCGCCGAGTGCGGGCTGGCCTGCCTGGCGATGGTCGCCGGCGCGCACGGTCACCACACGGACCTGTCGACGCTGCGCCAGCGCTTCTCGCTGTCGCTGAAGGGCATGAACCTGTTCGACCTGGTGCGCATGGCCGACGAGCTGCGGTTGCACGCACGCGCGCTGCGCGCCGAGGTCGAGGATCTGGCGCAGCTGACGCTGCCCTGCATCCTGCACTGGGATCTGAACCACTTCGTCGTGCTGGTGCGGGTGCGGCGCGGGGTGGCGACGATCCACGACCCGGCGCACGGCGAGCGCCGGCTGCGCCTGGACCAGGTGTCGCGCCACTTCACCGGGGTCGCGCTCGAGCTGCAGCCGGCCGCCGACTTCGTGCCGCGGGTCGAGCAGCAGCGCGTGTCGCTACGCCAGCTGATGGGGCGGATCACCGGGCTGCGGCGCTCGCTCGCGCAGATCTTCTTGCTCGCGATCGCACTCGAGGTGTTCGTGCTGCTCAGCCCGTTCCTGCTGCAGTGGGTGGTCGACGACGTGCTGGTCAGCGCCGACCGCGACCTGCTGGTCACGCTGGGCATCGGCTTCGGCCTGCTGGTGCTGCTGCAGGCGGGCACCGCAGCGATCCGCTCGTGGGCGGTGCTGGTGCTGTCGGCGACGCTGAACCTGCAGTGGCTGGCCAACGTGTTCGCGCACCTGATGCGGCTGCCGGTCGCGTGGTTCGAGAAGCGCCACATCGGCGACATCTGGTCGCGCTTCCAGGCAGTGCAACAGATCCAGAAGACGCTGACCACCAGCTTCATCGAGGCGGTGCTCGACGGCCTGCTGGTGGTGCTGACGCTGGCGATGATGCTGGTCTACAGCGCGCGGCTGGCGGCGGTCGCGCTGGCCGCGGTCGCGCTGTACGCGCTGCTGCGCTGGGGCTTCTTCCGGCCGCTGCGCGACGCCACCGAGGAGGAGCTGGTGCACGAGGCGAAGCAGTCCAGCCACTTCCTGGAGTCGCTGCGCGGGGTGCAGGCGATCAAGCAGTTCAACGCGCAGGCCGACCGCCAGTCGCGCTTCACCAGCCTGGTGGTCGACACCATGAACGCCGACATCACCACCCGCAAGCTGGAGCTGATGTTCGCGTCGCTGCACCGGCTGCTGTTCGGCGTGGAGCGGGTCGCGGTGCTGTGGATCGGCGCGCTGCTGGTGCTGGACCAGCGGCTGTCGGTGGGCATGCTGTTCGCGTTCCTCGCGTACAAGGAGCAGTTCGCGGCCCGCGTCAGCGGCCTGATCGACAAGGCGGTGGAGCTGCGGATGCTGCGGCTGCAGGGCGAGCGGCTGGCCGACATCGTGCTCGCGCCGCCCGAGCAGCTCGACGCGCCGGGTGGGCCGCGGCGCAGCCCGCAGCTGCCGACGATCGAGTTGCGCGACGTGCGCTTCCGCTACTCCGACGTCGAAGCCGAGGTGCTCGCCGGCGTGAGCCTGCGCGTGGAGCCGGGCGAGTCGGTGGCGATCGTCGGCCCGTCGGGTTGCGGCAAGACCACGCTGCTCAAGCTGATCCTGGGCGTGCATGCGCCCGACGCCGGCGAGGTGCTGGTCGGCGGCGTGCCGCTCGCGCAGGTCGGCCTGCGCGCGTGGCGCGACCTGGTCGGCGTGGTGATGCAGGACGAGCCGCTGTTCTCCGGCTCGATCGCCGAGAACATCAGCTTCTTCGACCTGAAGCCCGACCAGGAGTGGATCGAGCACTGCGCGCGGGTGGCCGCAGTGCACGACGAGATCGAGGCGATGCCGATGGGCTACCACACGCTGATCGGCGACATGGGCTCCAGCCTGTCGGGCGGCCAGAAGCAGCGCATCCTGCTGGCGCGCGCGCTGTACCGGCGCCCGCAGGTGCTGCTGCTGGACGAGGCGACCAGCGCGCTCGACGTCGACGGCGAGCGGCTGGTCAACCAGGCGGTGCGCCAGCTCGCGCTGACCCGGATCATCGTTGCCCACCGGCCGGAGACGATCGCCAGCGCCGGCCGGGTGGTGGTGCTGCAGGGCGGCCGGGTGGCGCAGGAGCTGCGCAGCGTCGGCAGCGGCGGCGCCGCCGGATCGGTGGTCGGCTGACGGCGGCGGATCGAAGCGGGGCGCGGCGCGGCTGGCCGCGGCCGCACGCGCAGCGCACAGCGCGCGGGTGGCCGCCGCAGCACCCAGCCGGCGCGCGGGCAAGGGCAGCCAACCTAGAATCGCCGTCCCCGGCGGCCGCAGCAGCAGGCGCCGCCGAGCCCCTCAGGATCGCGCGTTGGACTACCCGAAGAGCTTCGACGTCATCGTCGTCGGCGGCGGCCACGCCGGCACCGAGGCGGCGCTGGCGGCTGCGCGCATGGGCTGCAGCACGCTGCTGCTGACCCACAGCCTGGACACCCTCGGGCAGATGAGCTGCAACCCGTCGATCGGCGGCATCGGCAAAGGCCATCTGGTCAAGGAGGTCGATGCGCTCGGCGGCGCGATGGCCGCGGCAGCCGACGAGGCCGGGATCCAGTTCCGCATCCTCAACGGCAGCAAGGGCCCGGCGGTGCGGGCGACGCGCGCGCAGATCGACCGTGCGCTGTACCGGCGCGCGATCCGCCGCCGGCTGGAGAACCAGCCCCGGCTGCAGCTGTTCCAGCAGGCGGTGGACGATATCATCCTCAAGGGTGCGCGTGTTGCCGGCGTTTGCACACAAGTGGGCATACGCTTTCGTGCTGCTGCAGTGGTGCTGACGACGGGTACGTTCCTGGACGGCCGGATCCACGTCGGGCTGAGTCACTACAGCGCCGGCCGCGCCGGCGATCCGGCCGCGGTGAGCTTGTCGGCGCGGCTGAAGGAGCTGCAGCTGCCGCAGGGCCGGCTGAAGACCGGCACGCCGCCGCGGCTGGACGCGCGCTCGATCGACTTCAGCCGGCTGACCGAGCAGCACGGCGACCAGTTGCCGATGCCGGTGTTCAGCTTCCTCGGGCGGCCCGACCAGCACCCGCGGCAGGTGCCCTGCTGGATCACCCACACCAACGAGCGCACCCACGCGATCATCCGCGCCGGCTTCGACCGCAGCCCGATGTTCACCGGCGTGATCGAAGGCACCGGGCCGCGCTACTGCCCGAGCATCGAGGACAAGGTCAACCGCTTCGCCGGCAAGGATGCGCACCAGGTGTTCCTGGAGCCCGAAGGCCTGGACACGAACGAGATCTACCCGAACGGCATCTCGACCTCGCTGCCCTTCGACGTGCAGCTGGCCGCGGTGCGCTCGATGGCCGGGCTGGAGCAGGCCGACATCCTGCGGCCCGGCTATGCGATCGAGTACGACTACTTCGATCCGCGCGCGCTGCGGCCCAGCTTCGAGACCCGCCAGATCCAGGGCTTGTTCTTCGCCGGCCAGATCAACGGCACCACCGGCTACGAGGAAGCCGCTGCGCAGGGGCTGCACGCCGGCGTCAACGCGGCGCTGCAGGTGCAGGGGCGCGAACCCTTCGTGCTGCGCCGCGACCAGGCCTATCTGGGCGTGCTGATCGATGACCTGGTCGGCAAGGGCGTGACCGAGCCTTACCGGATGTTCACCAGCCGCGCCGAGTACCGGCTGCAGCTGCGCGAGGACAACGCCGACCTGCGACTGACCGAGCAAGGGCGCCGGCTGGGCCTGGTCGACGACGAGCGCTGGGCGGCGCTGAACCGCAAGCGCGACGCGATCGAGCAGGAGCTGCAGCGGCTGCGCAGCACCTGGATCCAGCCAGGCCGGCTGGCGGCGGCCGACGCGCAGCGGCTGCTCGGCGCGCCGCTGGAACGCGAGTACCGGCTGGCCGACCTTCTGCGCCGCCCCGGCGTCGACCACGACAAGCTGGCGGCGGTGCAGCGCGCGGCCGGCCATGAAGCGGTGGTTTCACGTGAAACCCTGGCGGAAAGCCTCGGATCGACCCTGGCCACAGCGGTCGTCGACCAGGCGCAGATCACGATCAAGTACGCCGGCTACATCGACAAGCAGGTCGAAGGCGTGCAGCGCGCCGCCGGCCTGGCTGAGCTGCCGCTGCCGGAGGGTCTGGACTACGCGCAGGTCCGTGCGTTGTCGTTCGAGGTCCGGCAGATCCTCGCCCGCCACCAGCCGCGCACGCTCGGCGAGGCCGCGCAGCTGTCGGGCGTGACCCCGGCGGCGATCTCGCTGCTGTTGGTCCACCTGAAGCGTCATCGGCTGCCGATCCGTCCGACCGCACTCCCGGACGCGGCGTGAAGCGCCCGCCGCCGGACTCGGATCCGCGGCTGGCGGAGCTGCTCGCCGGCCTGCAGGCGCTGGCGCTGCGGGCAAGCGCGCAGCAGCAGCACCAGCTGCTGGCGTACCTCGACCTGCTGCTCGCCTGGAACCGGCGGATCAACCTGACCGCAGTGCGCGACCCGCAGCGCATGGTCGCGCTCCACCTGCTCGACTGCCTCGCCGCGCTGCCGGCGGTCGATCGCCGCTTTGGCCGGGCCGAGCTGCGGGTGCTGGATGCCGGCAGCGGCGCCGGGCTGCCCGGCGTCGTCTGGTCAGTGATGCGGCCGAGTTGGCAGGTTTGCTGCGTCGACGCTGTCGCCAAGAAGGCCGGCTTCGTACGGCAGGTGGCGGTCGAAGTCGGCCTGCCGCGGCTGCGTGCCGAGCACGCGCGGGTCGAGGCGCTGGCCGCCAGCTCCTTCGACCTGATCGTCAGCCGGGCCTTCACCGCGCTGCCCGACTTCGTCGCGCTGACCGCCCACCTGCGCGCCGAAGACGGCTGCTGGCTGGCGCTGAAGGGAGCGCTTCCAGACGACGAGATCGCGGCGCTGCCGCCGGCGATCGACGTGTTTCACGTGGAACCGATCGCCGTCCCCGGACTGAACGCCAGCCGCTGCCTGGTCTGGATGCGGCCGCGCACCGACCGGCAGTCCATCGGCGCTGCCCCGCAACTGCAGTAGCCTTCGGCCTTCCATCCGCCCTGCGGCGCACGCCGCACCTGCCGCAACGCCATGTCTCGAATCTTCTGCATCGCCAACCAGAAGGGCGGCGTCGGCAAGACGACGACCACGCTGAACCTCGCCGCCGGCCTGGCCCAGCTCGGCCAGCGGGTGCTGGTCGTCGACCTCGACCCGCAGGGCAACGCGACCATGGGGTCCGGCGTCGACAAGCGCCAGCTCGAACTGTCGGTCTACGACGTGCTGCTCGAATCGGCCGGCCTCGCCGACGCGCGGCTGCGCTGCGACAGCGGCGGCTTTGATCTGCTCGGCGCCAACCGCGAGCTGGCCGGCGCCGAGGTCGAGCTGGTCAGCCTCGACCGTCGCGACCAACGGCTGCGGGCGGCGCTGGCGGCCGCGGCCGGCGACTACGACTTCGTGCTGATCGACTGTCCGCCCAGCCTGAGCCTGCTGACCCTGAACGGGCTGTGCAGCGCGCACGGCGTGATCGTGCCGATGCAGTGCGAGTACTTCGCGCTCGAAGGCCTGTCCGACCTGGTCAACACGATCCGGCAGGTGCACGCAAACCTGAACGCCGAGCTGCAGGTGATCGGCCTGCTGCGGGTGATGTTCGATCCACGGATCACGCTGCAGAACCAGGTCAGCGATCAGCTGAAGGCGCACTTCGGCGACAAGGTCTTCGACACCGTGATCCCGCGCAACGTGCGGCTGGCCGAGGCGCCGAGCTACGGCCAGCCGGGCCTCGTGTTCGACCCCGCGTCGAAGGGCGCGCAGGCCTACGCCGCGTTCGCGCGGGAGCTGCTGCGACGGGTCGGCAGCAGCGAGGTGACTTCACCGGCATCCGCGAGCGGCACGACCGCCGGACGCAGCGTCGCAGCCGGGTGAGCGACCCGCGGCAGCCGCTCGGCGGCTTCGCCTTTTCAGCCAGTCAACGGCTCCAGGCAGATCGTGCCATCGCCGTCATATGAAGAGTGTGCGCACACGTTACTACTGATCCGGTGCTGGTACGGTAGGGCGAAGCCGGACTCGAAGCTCCGCGACCTGAGCAAGCGCATGCTTCGACCGCATGCCCCGACCCGTGTTTGAAGCCGCGCGCCCGACACGCAGCGCGCTCATCGCTTGGCCGCACCGTGCCGCCCGTCGGTCATCCCGCTATCGGCAACTGCGGCCGTCGCCGCTTCAGCTTCGGCAAACGTCGTCTTCACCCCGGCTGCACCCGATCGTGCCCTGACCGTGCGACGATCCACCCATGAAGATCGACCAGATTCAAGCCGTCACCCGCGCACGCAGCGTCGAGCGCATCGTCGCCGGCCAGCCGACGCAGGATGGCGCCGGCGTGCGGCTGACGCGCGTGCTCACGCACGACCTGCAGCGGCGCCTGGACCCGTTCCTGCTGCTGGACGCCTTCGGCACCGACAACCCGGGCGACTACATCGCCGGCTTCCCCGACCATCCGCACCGCGGCTTCGAGACCATCACCTACATGCTCGAAGGCCGCATGCGCCACCGCGACTCGGCCGGCAACGAGGGCCTGCTGGGCCCCGGCGCAGTGCAGTGGATGACCGCCGGCCGCGGCGTGATCCACAGCGAGATGCCCGAGCAGCAGGAAGGCCGGATGGAGGGCTTCCAGCTGTGGCTGAACCTGCCGGCGGCCGCCAAGATGCGTGCGCCGTGGTATCGCGACCTGCCCAACGACAGCATCCCCGAGCTGCGCACCGCTGCGGGCGTGCGCATGCGCGTGATCGCTGGCACGAGCCACGGGCTGGCCGGCGCGGTGCAGCGCGAGACCACCGAGCCGCTGTACCTGGATCTGCAGCTGCCCGCGGGCGCAAGCTTCGAGCAGCCGCTGCCCGACACCCACACCGCCTTCATCTACGTGTACCGCGGCGCGCTCACCATCGGTGGGCGCCCGGTGGAGCGCCAGCGCATGGCGATCCTGGCCAGCGAGCGCGGCAGCGACGGGGTGCAGCTGCGCGCCGGCGACGACGGTGCGCGCGCGCTGCTGATCGCCGGCCGGCC
>CAZKCJ010000095.1:8981-9507 GCA_964550885.1 uncultured Rubrivivax sp.
GCCCGAGCGCAGGATGGCGATCCTCGCCAACGACGCGGACAGCGATGGCGTGTCCATCGAAGCGGCGGCCGACACGCGCGCACTGCTCATCGCCGGTCGCC
Organism: uncultured Rubrivivax sp.; assembly: GCA_964550885.1. Classification (GTDB taxonomy): domain Bacteria; phylum Pseudomonadota; class Gammaproteobacteria; order Burkholderiales; family Burkholderiaceae_C; genus Rubrivivax. The sequence continues at coordinate 9,083 of CAZKCJ010000095.1, forward strand.
CGCTCGGCGAACCGATCGCGCAGTACGGACCGTTCGTGATGAACACGCGCGAGCAGATCGTCGAAGCGCTCGAGGACTACGACGCCGGGCGGCTGGCCTGAGCGTCGGTAAAGCCCTCGGCGAGGTCGGCGCGCGCGCGGCCGCGGGCCCTGCTCCTTGCTGCAGCGGCTCGGCATCGCCCGGGCTGCCGCTGCGCTACACCTTTGGATCGACGCCGCGTCGCGCACGCGCGCGGCCGCGCCGCGGTACTTCACGGACTCTGCGCCAGCGCGGCTGCCAGCGCGGCCGGGTAGGCGGCCCGCCTGCGGCCGCCGGGTGCAGCCGACGCGGCTCTGTGCGCGGTACCGCACGGGCCGTTGCGCAGCGCTGCACTAGCATCGGTCGATGACCGTCGGCAGCGCTCCCGCCGCGTGGCACTTCTTCAC
>CAZKCJ010000096.1:0-7875 GCA_964550885.1 uncultured Rubrivivax sp.
CGCCGACTTCGACCACGAGATGGGCGTGAACCTGCGGGGCGTGCTCATCGGCGCACAGCGCGCCGCCCGACCCGGGTGCAGGCTGGGCGGCTGCGGCGCCCGTGCCGCCGTTGTCGCCGCCCTTGCTGTCCGCGCCGGGTTCCAGGGCGGCAGCGGCGCCGGTGACCCGGCCGTCGCGCAAGCCGACGGCGGCGGTCACCTCAGCCGCGGCGGCGACCTCAGCCGCGGCGACCACCTCAGCCGCAGCGGCCGCGGCAGCCGCGTCGACCCGGACCGCGACGGCCGCCGGCGCACCGCGCCGCGCCGCGCCGCCGTCCGCGCGTGCGGCCAGGCAGCCGCTGGCGGCTCGCCGGCCGCAGGCAGCCAGCACCATGGTCGCCGCCCGGCGCGTGGCCGAGCCCGAGCGCGCCCGGCTGCAGCTGGACGGACCCGACGCGAGCCTGCAGGCGGCGGCGCTGGTCGCGGCGCAGTCGGTGGTGCGGCTCGAGACGGCGCTGGCCGATGCCAGCCGCGCGGCGACCGCGGCGCAGGCGGCAGCGTCGGCGGCCCAGGCGCAGCTGGCGGCCGCGCAGGCGGCGATGCTGAAGCTGCAGCAGGCGGCTGACGGCAGCCGGCAGACCAGCGACCGGCTGCGCGCACAGCTGGCGACGGCGCAGGCGCGCAGCCGCTGGCTGCTGCTCGCACTGCTGGCGGCGCTGGCCGGCCTGGCCGGCTGGTACGGCTGGCGGCTCGTGCGCCTGCGCTCGGGCCGCGAGGCGACCTGGTGGCAAGCCGCCGAGGTGCCGCCGGCGGCGCAGGGCAGCGCGCCGCACGCGAACGAGGCAACGACGCTGCGGCGCACCGTGCTGCAGCCGCAGTCAGTGTTGCCGGCGTCGACCTTGCCGCCGCCGCTGGCCGCAGCCGCGCTGCCGGCGGCTGATGGCGTGTCGGCGCACGCCGTGCAGCCCGGCGCGGCAGCGACCGTGCAGGATGCGGCCAGCGTCGACGAGCTGATCGACCTGGAGCAGCAGGCCGAGTTCTTCCTGGTGCTGGGCGAGGAGGAGGCGGCGATCGACCTGCTGGTTGCGCACCTGCGCAGCAGCGGTGGCGCGAGCCCGCTGCCCTACCTGAAGCTGCTCGAGATCTACCACCAGCGCGGCGACCGCGAGGCCTACGCACGTATCCGCAGCCGCTTCAACCAGCGCTTCAACGCGCATGCACCGGGCGCGGATGCCGGCCCCGCGGGCGGCCGCGGCCTGCTCGACTACCCGGCGGTAGTCGCCGCGCTGCAGCAGCACTGGCTGCAGCCGCTGGACGCGATGGCCGAGCTCGAGGCCCAGCTGTACCGCCGCGGCGGCGGCGAGGTCTTCGACCTGCCCGCGTACCGCGAGCTGCTGCTGCTGTACGCGGTCGCCCGCGACCGCTTGCGCGACGACGGCGACGCCGCGCCGCCGGTCGACCTGCTGCTGCCGCTGGCGGCCGGCCCCGACGAGGCCTTGGCCGACGAGCCTTTCGTCAGCGCGGTGCTGCCCAGCCGGCCGATGCCGCTGGACGAGCGGCCGACCGCAGCGGTCGACCTGGAGCTCGGGCCGCAACGAGCCGAAGTGCAGCTGCCGCAGCTGCCGGCTGGCTGAAGGCGCGCGCGCTCACAGCCGCGCCAGCCGCTGCAGTGCGCGCTGCAGCGTGTCGTCGCGCTTGGCGAAGCACAGCCGCACGATCCGCTGCTCGAAGCCGTCGGCGTAGAAGGCCGACAGCGGGATCGCGGCGACGCCGATCTCGGTGGTCAGCCACTCGCAGAAGGCCAGCTCCGGCAGCTCGCTGACCGCACGGTAGTCGACGCACTGGAAGTAGCTGCCCTGGCTGGGCAGCAGCCGCAGCCGCGTCGTCTCGAGCCCCGCGCGGAACAGGTCGCGCTTGCGCTGGTAGAAGGCCGGCAGCCCGGCCGCCGGCGCCGGGTCGGCCAGGTACTGCGCGAGCCCGTGCTGCATCGGCGTGTTCACCGCGAACACGTTGAACTGGTGGACCTTGTGGAACTCGGCCATCAGCGCCGCCGGCGCGACCACGTAGCCGACCTTCCAGCCGGTCACGTGGAAGGTCTTGCCGAAGCTGGAGACGACGAACGCGCGCTCGGCCAGGCCGTCGACCGCGGCGGCGCTCGCGTGGCGCACGCCGTCGTAGACCATGTGCTCGTAGACCTCGTCGGCGATCAGCACGATGTCGGTGGGCGCGAGCAGCCGCGCCAGCTGCTGCATCTCGGCCGCCGACCACACGGTCGCGGTCGGGTTGTGCGGCGTGTTGACCAGCAGCGCGCGCGTGCGCGGCGTGATCGCCGCGGCGAGCGCGTCGAAGTCGGGCCTGAAGCGGCCCGGCACCAGCGGCACCCGCACCACCTGGCCGCCGGCCAGCTCGATGTTCGGCGCGTAGCTGTCGTAGGCCGGCTCGAGCACGATCACCTCGTCGCCCGGGTGCACGCAGCACAGCACCGCGGTCAGGATCGCCTGGGTCGCGCCGGCGGTGACGGTGATCTCGGTCTGCGGGTCGTAGCTGCGGCCGTAGACCCGCTGCACCTTGTGCGCGATCGCCTCGCGCAGCGCCGGCACGCCGGCCATCGGCGCGTACTGGTTCAGCCCGGCGCGCATCGCGGCGGCGACCGCGTCGACCAGCGCCGGGTCGCAGTCGAAGTCGGGGAAGCCCTGGCCGAGGTTGACCGCGTCGCAGCGCGCAGCCAGCGCCGACATCACGCTGAAGATCGTCGTGCCCACGGTCGGCAGGCGGCTGCGGGGGTGGACGGCGGCGTCGATCGGCATGGCGGGGCTCAGATGTCGTAGGTGTCGCCGCCGCTCATCGCCTGTTCGATCAGCGCGCGGCTCAGGCGGTCGGACAGCAGCTCGGCAAAAGTGTAGACAAAGCGGCGCAGGTAGGCGCCGCGCCGCAGCAGCACGCGCGCGACGTTCGCGCCGAACAGCGCGCCGGCCGGATGCACGACCAGCCCGGCCGCGTCGTCGCGCAGCGCCAGCTCGGCGACGATGCCCACGCCCAGGCCGAGCCGCACCCAGGTCTTGATCACCTCGTCGTCCTGCGCGTCGAGCACGACCTTGGGCTGCAGCCGCGCGCGTGCGAACGCGGCGTCGATCCGCGCGCGGCCCGACACGCCGCGCTGGTAGGTCGCCAGCGGCTCGGCCGCGAGCTGCTCGAGCGTCGGCGCGGCGGCGGCCAGCGCGTGCTCGGGCGGCACGATCACCACGTGCTGCCAGTCCAAGCAGGGCAGCGTGACCAGTTCGTCGGCATCGGCGGGCAGCTCGGTTGCCAGGCCGAGGTCGGCGACCTCGTCGCGCACTAGCCGCGCCACCTGCTCGGCGCTGCCCTGGTGCAGCATCACCTGCACCCGCGGATGGCGCGCGCGCAGCGCAGTCACTGCCGCCGGCAGCAGGTGGCGCGCCTGCAGCCGGGTGGCGGCGAGCGTGAGCGTGCCGGCGTCCTGCAGCGAGTGCTCCTCGCCGATGCGGCGCAGGTTCGCGACTTCGCGCAGGATGATCTCGATCGCCGCGAGCACCTGCTGCCCCGGCTCGGTCAGCCGGCGCAGGCGCCGGCCGTGGCGCGCGAAGATGTCGATGCCGAGCTCCTCCTCGAGCTCCAGGATCGCCTTGCTGATCCCCGGCTGCGAGGTGTGCAGCGCCTTCGCGGTGTTGGTCAGGTTCAGGTCGCGGCGCACCGCCTCCTGCACGTAGCGCAGCTGCTGCAGGTTCATCGCTCGCCTGCGGCCAGGTCCAGGGCCTCGGCGGCGACCACCGCCATCGCCGCGACCAGCGCCGCGTGCTCGCCCGCCGCCGCCTGCAGCCTGAAGCGCAGCTGCGGGTGCGCCTGCTGCAGCGCCTGCACCTGCTGCGGCAGGTCGCGGCTCAGGTGTGCGCCGCGGCCCAGGAACAGCGGCAGCACGACGATCCGGCGGCAGCCGGCGGCGGCCAGCGCGGCTGCGGCCTCGGGCAGCGTCGGCGTCATCAGCTCGAGGTAGGCCAGTTGCACCGCCGCGCCCGGTCGCGCCGCGCGCACGCGCGCGGCCACCGCCTCGAAGGGCTCGGCCCAGCGGCGCTCGCGCGCGCCGTGCGCGAGCAGCAGCAGGCCGCAGCCGCCGGTGGTGTCGACGCTGGCCGCAGTCATCGGTAGCGCACCAGCCAGCCGAAGGCCAGCATCGACAGCAGCAGGTAGAACAGGCTCGGCGCGGCGGCGACCACCCACGGCGTCCAGCCCTCGAGCAGGCCCAGGTGGCCCGACAGGTTGTTCAGCAGCACGAAGGAGATGCCGAGCATGATGCCGCCGAAGACCTTCAGGCTGATGCCGCCGGCGCGCGCGTGCAGGTACGCGAAGGGCAGCGCCAGCGCGATCATCACCAGGCAGGCCAGCGGGTACAGCGCCTTCTTCCAGAACTGCAGCTGGTAGCGCGCCGCCGCCTGCTCGTTGGCCGCCAGGTGGCGCGCGTAGCGCCACAGCTCGACCGTCGACATGATCTTCAGCGGCAGCACCGCCGCGGCCACCACGTCGGCGCCCAGCGTGCTCGGCCAGCGCAGTTCGGCGTGCTGCTCGACCTCGACCCGGTCGGCGGCGGTGCCGGTGGCCTCGGCCGGCCAGCGGGTGAGCTGCACCTCGTGCAGCAGCCAGTAGCCGTCGTCGCCGACGCTGCCGTTGGCAGCGGCGATCCGCGCGCGCTGGTGGCCGGCGGCGTCGAACTCGAAGATCCGTACCGACTGCAGCTGGCCGCTGCCGTCGACGCTGCCGACGCTGACCATGAAGCTGCGGCCGTCGGCGCGGCTCTCGCGCAGCCAGGCGCCGTTGGGGCCGAGGTCGCGCGCGCCGCGAAAGCGCGCCTTCAGCAGCTCGGCGCCGCGCTCGGTGACCGGCACCACGTAGTCGCCCAGCCCGAAGTTCAGCGCGCTGAAGAACAGCCCCGCGCCCGCCAGCAGCGCCAGCGCGCGGCCCGGGCTCAGGCCGCCGGTGCGCAGGATCGTGTACTCCGAGCCCTGCGCCATCCGCGCGAGCGCGTAGATCGTGCCGATCAGCACCGCGAAAGGCAGCAGCTCGTACAGGTTGCCCGGCGCCTCGGCCAGCGCCGACAGCACCGCCTGCGCGGCGGTGTAGCCGAGCCGGCCGATCTTCTGCAGCTCGTCGACGAAGTCGATGAAGAAGGACAGCGCCAGGAACGCGACCGCGACGAAGGCGACCGACGCGCCGATCTCGCGGTAGAACATCCGGCGCACGGTCCTCATGCCGGCTCCCGCGCCGCGGCCGCGCCGCGCCGGCGCCCGACCACTGCGGCGTGGTCGCGCCACCACAACAGCAGCAGCGCCAGGCCCAGCGCCGGCGCGTGCAGCGCGGCGAACGCGGTAGCCGCGCCGATGCGCCCGCCGGCGACCCAGGTCTGCGTCAGGTTGACCAGGTTGAAGTAGACGACGCCGCTGAGCAGCGCGAACACCAGGTTCCAGTTGTTCGGCCGGCGCACGTTCACGTGCGCGAGGCCGATGCCCAGCAGCGCCAGGTTGAACGCGGTCGCGAGCAGCCCGGCGCGCCACACCAGCTCGCCGCGCGCCGGCAGCGACGGGTCGCGCAGCAGCTGCGCGGTCGCCAGCGTCTTCGGCGGGCGGCTGCCGCTGCGGCGCAGCGCGTCCACGTGCACCTGCATCCGGAAGCGCTCGAAGCGCGCGAGCGTGCTCAGCCCGGTGTCCAGGTCACGATCGCTGCGCTCGCCGACCTCGAGCACCAGCTCGCGCGCGTCGCCCTGCTGCTCGACGTGGCCGCTGCGCGCCGACAGCACGGTCTCGCTCGCGTCCTTGCGCGACAGCACGAACACGTTGCGCGCCGCCAGCTCGCCGGTGGCGTTGCGCTCGACGAAGAACACCCGCCGGCCGTCCGGGGTGCTCTGGAACACGCCCGGCGTCACCCGCGACAGGTCGGCGCGCTGCGCGTAGCGCTCGCGCAGCTCGAGCGTGCTGCGGTTGACCCACGGCCAGGCGAAGGCCAGCAGCAGGGCGACCACCAGCAGCACCGGCCAGAAGGCCTGCAGCACCGGCTTGGCGAAGCGCCACAGCGGCAGCCCGGCGCTGAACCACACCACCATCTCGCTGTCGCGGTACATGCGGCCGATCGTCACCACGATTGCGACGAACATCGACACGCAGATGATGATCGGCGAGTAGCCGAGCGTGGTGTAGCCGAGCGCGAGCACGACGTCGCCCGGCTCGATCAGGTCGCTGGCGGCCAGCGACACGGTGCGCACCAGCACCATCGTCAGCACGATCGTCAGCAACACGACCAGGATCGCCCCGAAGCCGCGCGCCAGATCCCGCCTCAGCGTTGCATCGAATACCATGAACGCCCGTCATTCCTGGAAGCAATTATGGACTTCGATGTCGTGCAGGCCGCAGCGGCCGACTGGGGCACCGCGGCCTGCGATGCGCTGCTGGTGGTGGTCGACGAGCAGGCCGGGCCGCGCGCCTGCGGCAAGGCGCTCGCGGCGCTGCTGCAGCAGGCGATCGCCGACGGCGACTTCGCGTTCGAGGCCGGCCGCACGCTGTACCTGCACCGGCCGGCGGGGCTGAAGGCGGCGCGGGTGGTGTTGAGCGCGGCGGCCGCGGCCTCGCCCACGGCGCTGCGCGCAGCGCTGCTGGCGGGCTTGGCGGTGCTCAAGGGCGGTGGCAGCCGCGAGCTGTGGGTCGCCGCGGCGCTGCCCGCGCCGCTGGGCGAGGCGCATGCGCAGGCGCTGGTGGTGGCGGTGCACGACGCGGTCTACGTGTACCGGCACACCAAGCCGTCGGCGCCGGCGGCGTCGAAGCTGCGGCGGGTGCGCGTGGCCGCCGCTGCCGCCGACGCCGCCGCGCTGCGCCGCGGCCTGCGGCGCGGCGCGGCGATCGCCGCCGGCGCGACCCTGGCGCGCGAGCTGACCAACCGGCCGGCCAACCACTGCACGCCGTCGGACCTGGCCGCGCAGGCGCGCCGCCTCGCCAAGCAGCACGCGCTGCGGCTCGAGGTGCTGGGCCGCAAGGAGATCGAGGCGCTGGGCATGGGCTGCTTCCTCGCGGTGACCCAGGCCTCGCACCAGTCGCCGAAGTTCCTGGTGCTGCAGTACCGCGGCGCGGCCAAGGCGGCGGCGCCGGTGGTGCTGGTGGGCAAGGGCATCACCTTCGACACCGGCGGGGTGTCGCTGAAGCCGCCGGCCGAGATGGACGAGATGAAGGCCGACATGGGTGGCGCCGCGAGCGTGCTGGGCACGCTGTGCGCGCTGGCCGAGGCCAAGGCGAAGATCAACGTGGTCGGCCTGATCCCGACCTGCGAGAACATGCCCGGCGGCGCGGCGGTCAAGCCGGGCGACGTGGTCACCAGCCTGTCGGGCCAGACGGTCGAGATCCTGAACACCGACGCCGAGGGCCGGCTGATCCTGTGCGACGCGCTGAGCTACGCCGAGCGCTTCAAGCCGGCGCTGGTGATCGACATCGCGACGCTGACCGGCGCCTGCGTGGTCGCGCTCGGCAACCTGCGCAGCGGCCTGTTCTGCGCCGACGACGCGATCGCCGCGGCGCTGCAGGCGGCCGGCGACGCGGCGCTGGACCCGTGCTGGCGGCTGCCGCTGGACGACGAGTACGGCGACGCGCTGAAGAGCAACTTCGCCGACGTTGCCAACGTCGGCCCGCGCGCCGGCGGCGCGATCACCGCGGCGATGTTCCTGAAGCGCTTCACCGCGAAGTACCCGTGGGCGCACCTGGACGTGGCCGGCGTCGCCTTCAAGAGCGGCAACGCCAAGGGCGCGACCGGCCGGCCGGTGCCCCTGCTCGCGCAGTACCTGCTGGACCGCGCGGGCTGAGCAGGCTGCGCTGCCGGGGCGCTGCGGTGCTCACGCAGGTCGACCTC
>CAZKCJ010000096.1:7885-9432 GCA_964550885.1 uncultured Rubrivivax sp.
CGGGGACCGAGTGCGCTTCGCCTGCCGGCTGCTGCACAAGGCCTACCAGCGGCAGGCGACGCTCGCGGTGCGCGCGCCGGCATCGACGCTCACCGCGCTGGACCGCGCACTGTGGCTGTTCGAGCACGAGAGCTTCGTGCCGCACCTGCTGCTGCGCGCCGGCACCGACCCGGCGGCGCTGGCGCGCACGCCGATCTGGCTGCTGGAAGGGCCGGTGCCCGCCTCAGGGCCGCCGATCCTGGTGTGCATCGACGCCGGGGTGCTCGCCGCGGATCGCGAGTTCGAGCGGGTGATCGAGATCGTCGGCACCGACGCGGACGCGGTGCAGGCGGGGCGGCGGCGCTGGCGCGAGTACGAGCAGCGCGGCTGGCCGCTGCGGCACCACCGGGCGGGAGCCGCGTCGGCCGAGGCCGGCTGCGCGCGCCCACCCCCGCACTGACCCTAAGGGGAGGGGCCGCGGCGCTCCCGTATCATCGCGCCCTCCGTTTTTTCCAGGCTGGAAGGTACGCATGAAGAAGCTCACCCTGTCGGTCATTGCTGCGGCAGCCGTGCTGCTCGTGGCCTGCGGCAAGAAGGAAGAAGCGCCGGCGAGCGCACCCGCGCCCGCGGCAGCCCCGGCCGAGACGGCGGCGGCGCCGGCGGCGCCCACCGAGATCGTCGTCAAGATCGGCCACGTCGGCCCGACCAGCGGCGCGATCGCGCACCTGGGCAAGGACAACGAGATGGGTGCGCGCATGGCGATCGACGACCTGAACGCCAAGGGCGTGACGATCGGCGGCGCGAAGGTCAAGTTCGAACTGCTGGCCGAAGACGACGCGGCCGATCCGAAGCAGGGCACCGCGGTCGCGCAGAAGCTGGTCGACGCGAAGGTCAACGGCGTCGTCGGCCACCTGAACTCGGGCACGACGATCCCCGCGTCGCAGATCTACAACCAGGCCGGGATCCCGCAGATCTCGCCGTCGGCGACCAACCCGAAGTACACCCGCCAGGGCTTCAACACCGCGTTCCGTGTGCTCGCCGACGACGTGCACCTGGGCAGCACGCTGGGCAAGTACGCGGTCAGTGAACTGAACGGCAAGACGATCGCGGTGATCGACGATCGCACCGCCTACGGCCAGGGCGTGGCCGACGAGTTCGCGAAGGCGGCGCAGGCGGCCGGCGGCAAGATGCTCGACCGCCAGTTCACCACCGACAAGGCGACCGACTTCACTGCGATCCTGACCGCGATCAAGGGCGACAAGCCCGACGTCGTCTTCTTCGGGGGGATGGACGCGGTGGGCGGCCCGATGCTGCGCCAGATGAAGCAGCTCGGCCTGAAGGCCAAGTTCATGGGCGGCGACGGCATCTGCACCGGCGAGCTGCCCAAGCTCGCGGCCGGCTCGATGGCCGACGGCCAGGTGGTCTGCGCCGAGGCCGGCGGGGTCGAAGGCGAGCAGAAGGCCGGCATGGAAGCGTTCCGCGTGAAGTTCAAGGAGAAGTTCGGTGTCGACGTGCAGCTGTACGCGCCCTACGTCTACGACGCGGTCAACGTGATGGTCGCGGCGATG
>CAZKCJ010000097.1:0-9356 GCA_964550885.1 uncultured Rubrivivax sp.
CTCGCTGCGGCGCAGTCTAGCCGCGCGTGCATCGACCGTCGCGCGCCGGGGTCGTCGACCATCTCGGTGCGCACCTGGAAGCCGGCTGCCTGCAGGTGCTTCACCCACGCGCCGCAGCAGCCGCAGCTGGGGCTGCGGTAGACCTGCACGCGCGGCAGCGCGCTGGCGGCGAAGGCCGGCGCGGCAACCAGCGCGAGCGCGCCGAAGGACAGGGTGAAGGCTTGACGACGGTTCATGGCGTGACGGCGGCTGGGTTCGACGATGCGGGCCGCGCGGCGGTAGCGATCTGCTCGGCTGTTGCCGCGCACAGGCCCGGCGGCAGGCCCGGGGATTGTCGCCGCAGCGCCCGCCGCAGCGGCGCGCGCTGCGATCGCGGCGCAGCGCGGCGGCCGATGACCCCACAACCGTGACGCGATCGAGCCCACGCGCGGCTCGGCATACTCGGGGCCTGTCCTGCATCTGCTGGCGGCGCACCGCCGCACCCGAGATGGCCAATCACCGCATCACCGTGCTGGGCGCCGGCTTCGCCGGGCTGTCGGCGATCCGCGAGCTGCGCCGCCGCGACGCCGAGGTCGAGCTCACGCTGGTCGCGCCGCGCGCCGAGCTGCACTACCTGCCCGGCATCATCTGGATCCCGAGCGGGCTGCGCCGGCGCGAGGACCTGATCGTGCCGCTCGCCAACTTCCTGCAGCGTACCCGCGTGCGCTTCCACGCGGGCGAGGTGACCGGGCTGCGCGAGCGCGGCCGCGTCGTCGTCACCAGCACCGGCGAAGTCGCCAACGACGGCCTGGTGATCGCCACCGGCGGGCGCTTCATCAAGAAGCTGCCCGGCATCGAGCACGCGATCACGCCCTGCGAGGGCATCGCCGCGGCCGAACAGATCTGCGACCGGCTGAAGGCGATGAGCAGCGGCCGGATCGCGGTCGGCTTCGCCGGCAACCCGAACGAGCCGACCGCGATGCGCGGCGGGCCGATGTTCGAGTTCCTCTACGGCATCGACCAGCAGCTGCGCCGCGAAGGCCGGCGCGAGCGCTTCGAGTTGAGCTTCTTCAGCCCGTCGGCGCAGCCCGGCAACCGGCTCGGCCCGAAGGCGGTGGAGCACCTGCTCGGCGAGATGCAGCGGCGCGGGATCGCGACCCACCTCGGCCACAAGATGGTCCGGCTCGAAGCCGACAAGGTCGTGACCGCCGGCGGCGAGATCGGCGCCGACCTGATCCTGTTCATGCCGGGCATGACCGGCAACGCCTGGTTCGACGCGACCGAGCTGCCGCGCTCCCCCGGCGGCCTGCTGCAGGCCGACGCGCACTGCCGCGTGCCCGGCTGGGAGCGCGTGGTCGTGGCCGGCGACTCGGGCAGCTTCCCCGGCCCGGACTGGCTGCCGAAGCAGGCGCACATGGCCGACCTGCAGGCGGTGGCCGCGGCAGACAACCTGCTCGGCGACCTGCGCGGGCAGCGCAGCGACGCGACCTTCGCGGTCGAGCTGGCCTGCATCGTCGACAGCCTGGACAGCGGCACGCTGATCTGGCGCACGCCCGAGCGCAACTGGCTGCTGCCGTCGAGCCGCGCGTTCCACTGGGCCAAGCGCGCGTTCGAGCGCCGCTACCTGCGGCGCTACCGCTGACGCCTGCGGCCACGGGCCGATGCACGGGCCACGGCCGCAGGGGTCGAAGCCGATCCGCCGCCTGCCGCCGGCCGCCGGGCGCTACGATCGCAGCGCATTCGCTGCTGCCGGAGCCCCGCGATGAATCCAGCCGTGAAGGCCTACCTGATCGAGCAAGTCGACGGCGCGGTGCGCGCCGGCTTCACGACGCTCGCTGCCGACGCGCTGGACCCCGGCGAGGTCGAGGTGCGCGTCGACTACGCCAGCGTCAACTACAAGGACGCGCTCGCCGCCACCGGCCGCGGCAAGATCATCCGCCGCTTCCCGTGCGTCGGCGGCATCGACGCGGCGGGCGTGGTCGAGCGCTCGGACAGCCCGCGCTTCGCCGCCGGCGACGCGGTGATCGTGCACAGCTGGGGCTTCGGCGTGTCGCACCACGGCGGCTACGCCGAGCGTGCGCGCGTGCCGGCCGACTGGGTCAACCACGTGCCCGAAGGCCTCACGCCGCTCGACGCGATCACGCTCGGCGTGGCCGGCTACACCGCGGCGCTGGCGGTGGACCTGATGCTGCTGAACGGCTGCGCACCGGCACGCGGGCCGGTGCTGGTCAACGGCGCGACCGGCGGCGTCGCCGGGGTCGCGATCGACATGCTCGCGCAGCTGGGCTTCGAGGTGGTCGCCGCGACCTCCAAGGCGGACCAGGCCGACTACCTGCTCGGCCTGGGCGCGCGCCGCGTGATCGACGCGCCGGCACCGAAGGGCGAGAAGCCCCGGCCGCTGGAGAGCGCGCAGTGGGCAGCGGCGGTCGACTCGCTGGGCGGCGAGCCGCTGGCCGCGCTGATCCCGCGCATGGACAAGGACGCGGTGATCGCCAGCATCGGCAACGCCGCCGGCATCGCCTTCAGCACCACGGTGATGCCCTTCATCCTGCGCGGCGTGCGGCTGATCGGCGTGAACTCCGACAACGACGTGGCCACGCGCGAACGCCTGTGGCGCCGGCTGGCGACCGACCTGAAGCCGCGCCACCTGGCGCAGCTGCGGCAGGTCCTGCCCTTCGCCGAGCTGCCGGCGGTGATGGACGCGCTGATCGCCGGCCGGCACCGCGGGCGGACGGTCATCCGGATCGGCGCAGCCTGATCCGGCTGCACGGCGATCGCGCCGGCGCACCGCGCCCGCCGCGGTCGGCCGGCGAACCTGCTGTGCGTTGCGGCGCAGCCTCGCTGCGCGGTGCGACTGGAAGTCCCCGCAGGTGTGCGCGCGCGGCAACGAAGCCGCGCGCCGCGCCGCTTGCCGGTGCGATCGGCGCCGGCCGCGCGCCCGCAGCCTGCGATCGAGGCGCGCTGCGTGCGCAAGTGCACGGCCACCGCAGGCCTCTACCCAATTCATGGGAAGCCCACTTCCGGGGCGCGCGGCACGATGGCTCGTCGTCATCTGTTTGGAGAATTTGCACGTGCGCTTCTCGACCTGTGGCCATCTGGCCTTGTCAGCCATTGTTCTTGCCATCACTGCCTGCGGCGGCGGCACGGAACCGATCGAATCGAACGCCCCGCCCACGGCCAGACTCAACGTCACCGCCGCGACCGGCGCGCCCTTCGTCGGCGCGGTCGTCACCGTCACCGACAGCACCGGTGCAACCGTCGGCACGAGCGGCCCGGTAGGCGAGAACGGCGTGGTCAGCATCGTCCTCGAGCAAGGCGCGCAGGCGCCGCTGGTCGTCACCGCCACCCGTACCAACGCCGACGGCGAGGTGGTCACGATGGTGAGCGTGGCCCGCAGCCTCGAGGCCGGCAGCACATCGGATGTCAACGTGACCCCGGTGACCACGCTGATCGCCTCGCTGCTCAGCCCCTCCGGCGATCCGGCACGGCTGGCGCAGGAAGTCGGCACGGGCGGCGCGCAGCTGAACGAGGCCAGCATCACCGAGAAGGTGAACACGGTGCAGGGCCTGCTGCAGCCGCTGCTGCAGGCGGCTGGCGTCGGCGCCACCGATCCGCTCAGCGGCAGCTTCGCGCCGGACGGGACCGGCTACGACCGCATGCTCGACTCGCTGGTGGTGCAGATCGTGCCCGCCAGTGCCACCACGGCCAACATCACGGTTGCGGCCAAGGATGGCGCCGGTCCGCAGGTGCAGTTCCCCAGCAACGCGTCGCCGCAGGGCCAGACGGTCGCAGCGGCGCTCGCGCCCGAGCAGGTGATGCCGCGCATCAATGCCTTCCTGCAGCGGCTGCAGGCCTGCTATGCGCTGCCGCTGGCGCAACGCATGCGTGCCGGTGTCCCGATCACCGACGGCCTGGCCAGGGGCGCCACGGCAGCCGATGTCGCGGCGACCGAATGCGCGCAGGTGTTCTGGCAGCAGGATCCGACGCGCTACCTGCACAACGGCCAGCGCGTCGGCTCCAGGCGCGATGTCGATGGCTACAACGGCCTGTTCAGCGAACGCGCCACCGGCGTCGTCTATTCGCGGGGCAGCTACGAGTACGCGATCCCCAACACGGACGAGCCGGGCGCGCCCGACGACATCGTCGTGAGCTTCAAGGCGCGTACCGTCGACGGCAACGAGTCCTTCCACACCGAGGTGCTGCGTGCCGATGACGACGGCGTGCTGCGCCTGCGCGGCAACCAGTACAAGTACGCCGGCGGCATCCTGCCGGCCCAGGTCTGGCGGGAGTTCGTCAACAGCCCGCAGTACAGCTACCTGGCCACCGGCTACCGGGTCGCCGTGCGTACCCAGCTCGATCGGGACGGACGTCCGATCCTCGACCGCGTCGAGGTGACCACCCCCAGCGGGCGCATCTGGCCGACGCTGCGACCGCAGTCGGGTCAGTCGTACCTGGTGATGAACGGGCTGACGGCTTCGATCCGGCTGAACTACGAGTTCGAGCAGCCGGAGCTGGCGCGCGGCATCGCAACCGTTCCCGAGCTGGAGCCGCGCCAGATCTTCGCCAGGGACAAGTACAGCGACGACGACATCCTGAAGGAGAAGATCACCGGCAAGTTCACGTTCAAGTACTTCCTGGCCGGCAACACGGGCGACGTTCCGGACGCGGTGCAGTACTACCGCCTGCGCACGCGCCCGCTCACCATCGCCGAGATGCGCGCCCGCGCGTGGCCGCAGCTCAACCCGGACCTGCTGGCCGCCTATCGGACGAACGGCGACCCGACCGACGGCGTGGTCCCGGCGCCCAACGCCGGGCCGCTGGACCTGGGTACGGCGGCCTGGAGCGTGGCCGACGACGCGCTGCCCGTCAGCAGCGTCACGCTGTGGGGGCGCCTGAACCGCGGCATGGCGAGCTACAGCGACAGTGCGAGCGTGCGCTCCTCCGAGCGCACGGCGGTCGTCGGGTGCAGCAGCGTCACCGGCAGCGACCCGCACTGCGCCGGCGACTCGACCGGAAGCTATGCCGCCGGCTACGGCTTCGACGTGCTCGAGCTGCACGGCACCGATCAGGCCGGTGGCGATTTCGCCAAGCTTTACGCCTTCCGCAAGCTCGGCAATTGACCGCAGGCGCAACGCGCCGCGCGGCGGCGCGCCGGCGAGGGCCGGCCGCCGCAGCGAAGCTGTCTTATGCTGACGCCACGCGAGCGCCCGCGGCGGGCGCCGCAACCGCTTGCTGACACGCATCGCATGACCGCCTGGCGAGTGTTGATCGTCGAAGACGACGCGCCGATGCGCGCGTTCTTCGCTGCCTGCGTGCGCGGCAATACGCAGCTCGCGCTGGCAGCGAGCCTGGGCTCCGCAGCGCAGGCCCACGCGTGGCTCGATCGCTGCGACGCGCCGGCGCTCGACGTGCTGCTGGTCGATCTGGGCCTGCCCGACGGCAGCGGCCTGGACGTGATCCGGCACGCGTGCCGGGTGCATCCGCAGTGCGAGCCGCTGGTGATCTCGATGTTCGGCGACGAGGACAACGTGCTGGCCAGCATCGAGGCGGGCGCGCTGGGCTACGTGCACAAGGACGCCGCGCCCGAAGACATCGCCGACACCATCCTCGAGATGAAGGCCGGCGGGTCCCCGATCTCGCCGCTGATCGCGCGCCGCGTGCTCGCCAGGTTCCAGGGCTCGCAGGGGCGCGGCGCCTGCGGCGGCGAGGCGCCGCTGCGGCCCGTCGCGCCGCCGCTGCGCACGGCCAGGCCGGGCGACCACGTCGAGCTGACCCAGCGCGAGCAGGAGGTGCTCGAGTTCATCGCACGCGGCTTTTCCTATGCCGAGATCGCGCAGCGCCGCGGCGTGAGCGTGCACACCGTGCAGACCCACGTGAAGAACCTGTACGGCAAGCTGGCCGTGCACTCGAAGAACGAGGCTGTCTTCAAGGCCGGCCGGCTCGGCCTGCTGGCGCCGGTGGAAGGACCGGCGCCCTGATCCCGCGCCGCTCGCCGAGCGTGACCGGCGCGGCGTTGGCCCGTGGCGTCGCCGGCGCAATGGCCGGCCTGCTGTGGCTGCTGCTCGCTGCGGCCGCGCCAGCCGGCGCGAGCACGCAGCGGATCCAGGAGGCGACCGCCACGATCAGCACCGTCGGCCGCATCGAGACCGGCCCGGTGCAACTGCCCTACCACTGGGACCGGCAGCACCCCGGCGCCACCGGACACGCCAGCTTCGTCATGCGGTTCATGCTGCCGCACCTGCCCGCGAACCCCTACGGCGTGCTGCTGCCGCGCGTGGGCAACGCCTACGACGTCTGGCTCAACGGCACGCTGCTGACGCGCCAGGGCGACCTAGAGCGCGGCGGCGGGGCCGACTACGCGAAGCAGCCGCGCTACGTGGTGTCGCCGCAGTTGCTGCGGCTGGACAACGAACTCGTGATCCACATCCGCGCCGACAGCGGCCGGCGCGCGGGGCTGATGCCGCCGCAGGTCGGGCGGGACGCCGAGCTGCGGCCGCGCTTCCAGCGCGCGCTGCGCGCGCACCTGGTCGGCTCGCTGGTGGTGGGCGTGCTGAGCCTGCTGGTGGGTGCGCTGGGCCTGACCCTGTGGCTGACCCAGGCCGAGACCGGCCCCGACGGCCGGGTGCGGCGCGACCCGATCTATCTGTACGTGGGCCTGGCCGAGCTCGGCTGGACGCTGCGCCTGGCGGACCGGCTGGTCGCCGATCCGCCGCTGCCCTGGATCGCGTGGAGCACGCTGCAGGCGCTGGCGCTGGCGACCTGGTTCTGCTGCATGCTGATGTTCTGCATCAGCGCCGCCGGCTGGCGCGAGCGCCCGGCGGTGCGGCCGCTGCGGCGGGTGTTGTGGCTGCTGTTCATCAGCGGCGGCCTGGCCGGCGCACTGGCTATCGGCCTGCAGCGCCCGCTGCTGCTGACGCTGTGGTACGGCCTGTCGATCCTCGTATTCATGGCTTTCGGCGCGGTCTTCGTGCGCGCGGCCTGGCGGCGCGGCGCCAGCACGACGCACCGTTGGGTGGCGGCGGCGCTGGTGCTGAACCTGGGCGTCGGCGTGCGCGACTGGCTGCTGTTTCGCTTCAGCCCCGGCTACGCGCACGAGACCTGGCTGCGCTATTCGGCGGTGATGTTCGCGCTGGTGCTGGCCTACGTGGTGCTCACGCGCTTTCGGACCGCGAGCGCGCAGGCGCGCGAGCTGAGCGCTCAGCTGGCCGAGCGTGTTGCGCAGCGGGAAGCCGAGCTGGCCGAGAGCTACGCGCGCATGGCGCAACTGGCGCGCGAGCAGGCCCGCACCAGCGAGCGCACACGCATCCTGCGCGACCTGCACGACGGCGTCGGCGCACACATCAGCGTTGCGATCCGGCAGCTGCAGTCCGGTCAGGTCCGCCACGACGAGCTGATGCGCACGCTGCGCGACTCGCTGGACCAGCTGAAGCTGTCGATCGACGCGATGCACCTTGACCCGGGCGACGTGACCACGCTGCTGGCCAACCTGCGCTACCGGCTGGAGCCGCGCCTGCTGGCGGCCGGCATCACATTGGAGTGGGACGTGGAGCTGCTCGAGCCGCTGGCGCGGCTCGACGACGGCTCGATGCGGCAGCTGCAGTACATGGTGCTGGAGGTGCTGTCCAACGTGCTGCAGCACGCGCAGGCCAGCCGCCTGCGGATCGAGGCGCGCAACGAGGGCAGCGGTGCGCGGCTGCGGCTAACCGACAACGGCCGCGGCTTCGACGCGACGCAGCCGGCGCACAACGGGCTGCGCTCGCTGCGCGAGCGGGCCCGGGCGATCGGGGCGCAGCTGCACGTTCACAGCCGGCCCGGCGCCACCACGATCGAGCTCGTGCTGTGACCCGGCGCGCGCGTGCGGGAGCACGCGGCACGAGCGCAGCAGATGCGAAGACGAGGGCTTCGTTGCCGTCGGTCGCTACACCGCCGTGCGCGACGACTCGTGTAGCAACTCGGCCCTCGGGTTTTATACCCGCCCTAGGGAGCCTTGAAAATCAACGGCTTGGGCGGGTTTGGGGTGGCTGATGGGACTCGAACCCATTTGGGAGGGGGCGGTAAGGGGCGGAGGGGGGTCGCAAGTTGTTGATTTGTCTGCGATCGTTACTGTCGCATACCCCTGAGATCCCCGGATTTGGCCCACGAATTGGCCCACACAAAGGCTTCGAAACCTCCGCGATGCGCCTCGCCAGGAGCGGAGGAACGGCATTCCCCACTTGCGTGTACTGCTGTCCTGAATCCGTGACCTCCCCTATTGAGTCGGCTGCATGAAGATTGAACTTCTCGCGGCCGATAGAGTCAGAGCGCCATGGACAAAGAAGACGCTCGATACCAGAAGCTGGAGCAGTTGCACGAGAGGCGCAAGCAGGTCGTGCGATTGCATGTGCGGGGCACTGGCGTGATGCAGATCGTCACGCTGACGGGGCTGAGCTACCCCACGGTGCGCAAGGCCATCGACCTGTTCGAGGCAGGCGGGTGGCGGGCCGTCAAGCCTGCAGCGCGCGGGCGCAATGTCGGCGACGGGCGGCTGCTCAGCGCCGAGCAGGAGGCCGCCGTGCGGCGCACCATCTGTGACAAGCGGCCCGAGCAGTTGAAGATGGAGTTCGCGCTGTGGACGCGCGGCGCGGTGATGCACTACACCGAGCGCGAGTTCGGCGTGAAGCTGTCGATCCGGGCCACCGGCGAGTACCTGCGCCGCTGGGGCTTCACGCCGCAGAAGCCCATCAAGCGCGCCTACGAGCAGCGCCCCGAGGCGGTCCGGCAGTGGCTCGACAGCGAGTACCCGGCCATCGAGCGGCAGGCCAAGGCCGAGGGTGGCGAGATCCACTGGGGCGACGAGACGGCGCTGGTCAACACCGACGTGCGCGGGCGCAGCTACGCCCCGCGCGGCAAGACTCCGGTGACCTTTGCCGTTGGCGGCACGCGCGAGAAGCTCTCGATGATCTCCACCGTCACCAATCAGGGCCGGGCCAACTGGATGATCATCGACGGGGCCTTCAACCACGAGCGGCTCATCGAGTTCCTGGATGCGCTCAGACGCGACGGCCGGCGACGAGGCAAGAAGGTCTTGCTGATTCTGGACAACCTGGGGGTGCACCACTGCAAGCCCGTCAAGGCCTGGTTGGCCGAACACAAGGCTGACATCGAGGTGTTCTTCCTGCCCAGCTACAGCCCCGAGCTCAATCCGGACGAGAGGCTCAACGCCGATCTGAAGCACGCCATCGGCACCAAGGTGCCCGTGCGCACCAAGGCCAAGCTGCGTGCCGCGGCCGACGAGCACATGCACTTCATCGCCGCCAATCGCGACCGCGTTCGGGCCTACTTCCAGGACCCGATCGTCAAGTACGCGGCGTGAAGACTTCATGTTGCCGGATCAATAG
>CAZKCJ010000098.1:0-8406 GCA_964550885.1 uncultured Rubrivivax sp.
CTCGACTACTGTATAAACCGCAAACCCGCGCCGATGCTTGCTCTGCGGCGCGTTCGGCGGTCAAAGTTCGGCTTAGGCGGCAACTCGCCGGACCGCCCTGCGCGCTGCGCGCTGCGCGTTCCGAAAACGAGCGCCGGGGGGCAGCCCGGTGCTCAGGTCGCGAGCAGCCGGTTGATCCGCTGCACGTAGGCGGCCGGGTCGTCGAGCTGGCCGCCTTCGGCGAGCAGCGCCTGGTCGAACAGGATCTGCGCGAGGTCGTCGAAGCGCTCGTCGGTCGCCAGCCGCTTGACCAGCGCGTGCTCGACGTTGACTTCGAGCGTGGGCAGCGACTTCGGCGCGTCCTGCCCGGCCTGCTTCAGCAGCCGCGCGAGGTGGCCGCTCATGTCGCCCTCCTCGACCACGATGCAGGCCGGCGACTCGACCAGCCGCGTGCTCGCGCGCACGTCCTTCGCGCGGTCCTGCAGCGCCGCCTTCAGGCGCTCGAGCACCGGCTTGAACTCCGCCGCCGCGGCTTCGGCCTGCTTCTTCTCGTCCTCGTCCTGCAGCTTGCCCAGGTCGACCGCGCCCTTGGCGACACTCTGCAGCGGGTGGCCGTCGAACTCGTACAGATGCGACAGCATCCACTCGTCGACGCGGTCGGTCAGCAGCAGCACCTCCAGCCCCTTCTTGCGGAAGACCTCGAGCTGCGGGCTGCTCTTCGCGGTGGCCAGCGTGTCGGCGGTGATGTAGTAGATCGCCTCCTGCCCATCCTTCATCCGCTTGACGTAGTCGGCGAAGGACACGCCCGCGTCGGCGTGGGTGCTGGCGAAGCGCAGCAGCTTGGCCAGGCGCTCGCGGTTCGCGAAGTCCTCGCCCAGGCCCTCCTTCAGCACCGCGCCGAACTCGCCCCAGAAGGCCGCGTACTTGTCGCGCTCGGCGGCGTCGTCGCTGTCGGCCAGCGCCTCGAGCATGCCCAGCACGCGCTTGGTGCAGCCTTCGCGGATCGCCTTGACGTCGCGGCTTTCCTGCAGCAGCTCGCGGCTGACGTTCAGCGGCAGGTCGGCCGAGTCGACCACGCCCTTGACGAAGCGCAGGTAGATCGGCATCAGCGCGTCGGCGTCGTCCATGATGAACACGCGCTTCACGTACAGCTTGACGCCGCCGCGCTTGTCGCGGTTCCACAGATCGAAGGGCGCCTTGGCCGGCACGTACAGCAGTTGCGTGTACTCGGTGCGGCCCTCGACCCGGTTGTGGGTGTAGGCCAGCGGTGCGGCGCTGTCGTACGAGATCTGCTTGTAGAACTCCTGGTACTCGGCGTCGGTGATCTCGCTCTTGGGCCGCGTCCACAGCGCCGCCGCCTTGTTGACCGTCTCCCACTCGTCGGTGGTGACCTGCGCCTTCTTCTCCTCGTCCCACTGCTCCTTGCGCATCAGGATCGGCAGCGAGATGTGGTCGGAGTACTTGGCGATGATCGACTTCAGCCGCCAGGTGGACAGGAAGTCCTCCTCGCCGTCGCGCAGGTGCAGCGTCACGTCGGTGCCGCGCTGCGCGCGCGTGATCGGCTCGACCTCGAAGTCGCCCTCGCCGCTGCTGCTCCAGCGCACGCCCTCCTCGGGCTTCAGGCCGGCGCGGCGCGACTCCACCGTGATCCAGTCGGCGACGATGAAGCCCGAGTAGAAGCCCACGCCAAACTGGCCGATCAGGTTCGCGTCCTTCTTCTGCTCGCCCTCGAGCCGCGCCAGGAACTCGCGCGTGCCGCTCCTGGCGATCGTGCCCAGGTGCGCGGTCGCCTCCTGCGCGCTCAGGCCGATGCCGTTGTCGCGGATCGTCAGCGTCTTCGCGTCGGCGTCGAAGAACACCCGCACCTCGAGGTTCGGCGCGTCTTCCCACAGCGCGCTGTCGTCGAGCGCCTCGAAGCGCAGCTTGTCGCAGGCGTCAGACGCGTTGGACACCAGCTCGCGCAGGAAGATCTCCTTGTTCGAGTACAGCGAGTGGGTCACCAGATGCAGGATCTGCTTGACCTCGGCCTGGAAGGAAAGGGTTTGTTTGCTCATGGAAGTTGGGGTATGGTCGCCCGTTCGTGCACCACTGGACGTGCAGGTGAGGCCGGCCGCGCCGGCTTTCAAGCGGCGCCGATGGTAGCGGCGCACGCGCCGCGGCCGCAGGGCCGCATCCGCCCGGGCACGGCCCGGGCTTCCAGGAGACGCGCGCCGCCGGTGCGCGTCGTCGCTGAACTGACGAATGAACTGGACCGATCTTTCCGGCGCGGCGTCGTGGCTGCCCGGCCTGAACTGGCTGAACCTGCAGCATATCGACCCGGTGCTCGGGTTGGCCGCGGTGATGCTGGTGGCGGTGGTTGCCGCCAACACGCTGCACCGGCTGCTGAAGCTGCCGCGCATCGTCGGCTACATGCTCGTCGGCGGGCTGGCCAGTTCGTCCGCGCTCGGCCTGCTGCGCCCGGGCGACCTGGACGGGCTGAAGCCGATCGTCGATCTGGCGATCGCCGCGCTGGTGTTCGAGCTCGGCAGCCGGCTGCGTCCGCGCTGGCTGCTCGACAACGCCTGGCTGGCCGCGAGCTGCGTGCTCGAGGGGCTGTGCGCGGCGCTGGCCGTGGGTCTGGCGCTGATCGCGCTGGGCGCGCCGGTGCTGTCGGCGCTGCTCGCCGCCGGGGTCGCGATGGCGACCTCGCCGATCCTGTCGATGGCGGCGGTGCACGAGCTGCGCCCGCGTGGCCAGGTCGCCGAGCGGCTGCTGATGATGAGCGCGATCAACAGCGTGCTGGCGATGCTGGTGCTCAAGCTGTGGCCGCTGCTCGCGCTGACCGAGCAGGCCACGCTGGCCGCCGACCCGCTGGCCTGGAGCGCGAGCGCGCTGCTCGTGGTCTGCGGCTCGTTCCTGCTCGGCCTGGCCTGCGGCTGGCTGCTCGACCGCGCGAGCCGCGCCAGCGGCCAGGTCACTGGCATGCCGGTGCTGCTGATCGCGCTGGTGCTGCTGACCGCGACGCTGGCCTCGAACTGGGGCCTGTCGCCGCTGCTGACGCTGCTGGTCGCCGGCATGACCGCGCGCGCGCGGATGGGCCACCGGCTGATGGTCGAGCCGTCGCTGGGCAGCGCCGGCGCGGCGCTGACGGTGCTGCTGTTCATCAGCCTCGGGGTGCTGCTGCGCTTCGACGGGCTGCTCCAGCTGTGGCCCTGGGTGCTGGCGGTGATCGGCGCGCGCATCGTCGGCAAGGGCATCGGCGTCGCGCTGCTCGCGCGGCCCAGCGGCCTGGGCTGGCGCCAGGCGGCGGGCCTGACGCTGGCGCTGCAGCCGATGACCAGCCTGGCGGTGCTGGTGGTGGCCGCCAACTTCCAGTGGCTCGAGCAGCTGCCCGGCATCGACGGGCAGGTGCTGCAGGTGCTGCTGATCGCCACCTCGCTGATGCAGCTCAGCGGCCCGCTGTGGCAGGAGCTGGCGCTGCGCCGGGTGGCGCGCGAATGCCCGGAGGGCGACCCGCATGCCGCTTGAAGAATTCCACGTCTCCGAGCCGCTGACGATGGGCGTCGAGCTCGAGCTGCAGCTGCTCGACACGCTCGAGTTCGACCTGGCGCCGCGCGCGCAGGACCTGCTGCGCGCGCTGCACAAGCACAGCGGCGACTGGGACGTGAAGCCCGAGATCACCCGCAGCATGATCGAGATCGGCAGCTCGATCCAGCGCGAGCACGCGCTGCTGCGCGACGAGCTGCGCGACCTGTGCCGCCAGCTGTCGCGCGCCGCGCGCAAGCTCAACATCGGCATCGGCGGCGGCGGCACGCACGCGTTCCAGCACTGGAGCGAGCAGCAGATCTTCCCGACCGAGCGCTTCCGCTACATCAGCGAGCTGTACGGCTACCTGGCCAAGCAGTTCACCGTGTTCGGCCAGCACGTGCACATCGGCGTGCCCAGCGGCGACGACGCGCTGTGGCTGCTGCACGCGCTGTCGCGCTACGTGCCGCACTTCATCGCGCTGAGCGCGTCGTCGCCGTTCGTGCAGGGGGTGGACACCGGCTTTCACTCGGCGCGGCTGAACTCGGTGTTCGCCTTTCCGCTGTCGGGGCGCGCGCCATTTGTGCTGACCTGGGACGAGTTCGTCCAGTTCTTCGACAAGATGACCAGCACCGGCGTGGTCCAGTCGATGAAGGACTTCTACTGGGACATCCGGCCCAAGCCCGAGTACGGCACGATCGAGCTGCGCGTGTGCGACACGCCGCTGACGGTGGACAAGGCCGCCGCGCTCGCCTGCTACCTGCAGAGCCTGTGCCGCCACCTGCGCGAGGAGCGCCCGTTCGAGCCGGCCGAGGACGACTACCTCGTCTACACCTACAACCGCTTCCAGGCCTGCCGCTTCGGGCTGGACGGCGAGATCGTCGACCCGAAGACCAAGCAGCGCCACAAGCTGCGCGACGACATCCTGCGCACGCTCACGCGCGTGGCCGAGCACGCGCTGGACCTGAAGTCGCTCGACGCCAACAACGAGATCCGCGACTCGCTGTTCGAGGGCAACGACGCGACCTGGCTGCGCGCGCAGCGCGAGCGCGGCGAACCGATGCCGGGGCTGGTCGAGGCCGCCTGCGCGCGCTGGATGATGAAGTAGCCGCGGTGTCGCTGCGGCTTCGCTTATCGTCGGCGGCACCAGCCACAGCCGCTCCAGCCGCCGCCCGCATGCCTGCCCCCCTTGCGATTGCCGCGATCAGCGTGCGCCGCGCGCGTCGCGGTCAGCGGCGCGCGCACGCACCGCTGACCGCGGCCCGGCGGCGGCGATGACGGCCACGCGCAGCCGCGCGATCAGCCCGCGGGCCTTCGGCACGCTGCTGCTGATGGCCTGCATGTTCGGCGGCAACCACGTGGCCGCGCGCTTCGCGCTGGATCACGGCGCCGACGTCGCCACCGCGGTGACGGTGCGCAGCCTGGGCACCGCCGCGGTGGTCGCGCTGATCGTGTGGCGGGCGCGCATCCCGCTGCGGCTGAACCGACGCCAGCGCCAGGTGATGCCGCTGATCGGCGTGCTGGTCGCGGTGCAGAGCCTGTGGCTGTACTCGGCGGTCGCGCGCATTCCGGTGGGGCTGGCGCTGCTGGCCTTCAACACCTATCCGCTGTGGACTGCGCTGGCCGCCTGGCTGCTGTACCGGCACCGGCCCGAGCGCGCGATCCTGATCGCGATGCCGCTGATCCTGGTCGGGCTGACCCTGGCGCTGGACGCCACCGGCGCTGCCTCCGGCGTCGGCGCCGCCGCGCAGTGGGGGCTGATCGGCAGCGGCGTGGTCTTCGCGCTGGCCGGCGCCGCCGCCTTCGGCCTGGTGCTGGCGCTGACCCAGCACGAGGTCGCCGACCTCGACGGCCGCCTGCGCACCGCGCTGACGATGGCGCTGGTCGGCGTGCTCGCGCTGCTGGGCACCTTCACCCAGGGCGGGCTGCACTGGCCGAACGCGAGCCCCGGCTGGTGGGGGCTCGCGCTACTGACGCTGCTCTACGGCACCGCGTTCACGATCATGTTCACGCTGCTGCCCAAGCTCGGCGTGGTGGGCAGCTCGCCGATCCTCAACGTCGAGCCGGTGGCGGCGCTGGCGATGGGCTGGCTGCTGCTCGGCCAGACGATCTCGGCGATCCAGGGCGTGGGCGCGCTGCTGGTGGTCGCGACCGTGATGGCGCTCGGGCTGCGCCGGCGCTGAGGTGGCGCGTGCGGCGGCTGCAGCAGGCGCATCGAGCTCATCGAACGCCCCACGTCGGTCAAGCACACCCAGCAGCGGCCACCCGGCGCTGCGCCACTGCATCTGCTGCCGGCGGTTGCCGATGGCCTCGCCGCTATAGTGCCCCGAGGCTGGCCAAGAGCCCGTGAACGCTGGACCGATGACGACGCGCACCCGCTGGCTCAGGCCCGCGCTGATCGCGCTGGCGCTGATCGTGCTGCTGCTGGCTGCCGGCGGCTGGTTGCTCGCGCGGGCGCTGCCGCCGCCGCAGCTGGCGGCGCTGCTCACGCAGCAGGTCAGGCAAGCCACCGGGCGCGAGCTGCGCATCGGCGGCGAGCTGGCGCTGCGCCTGTGGCCCCGGCTGGCGGTGGTCGCCAGCGACGTGTCGCTGAGCAACATGGCCGGCGGCTCGCAGCCGCAGATGCTGCAGGTGCAGCGGCTGCGGCTGGCGATTGCGCTGTGGCCGCTGCTGCAGCGACGGGTCGAGATCGACCGCGTCGCGCTCGAAGGCGTGGACCTGCTGCTCGAGACCGACCGCCGCGGCCACGGCAACTGGCGGCTGCGTGGCCAGGCCGCAGGCGGCGAGCGCAGCACGACCGGCGACGACGCCGGCAGCGCCGCGCAGGTCGCGGTCGAGCAGCTGCTGCTGCAGGACCTGCGGCTGCGCTGGCGCGACGGCCGCAGCGGCAGCCACCACGAGCTGCGGATCGACCGGGCGACGCTCGCGCCGCAGGGCGAGCGCACCCGCATCGATGCGCGCTTCACGCTGCAGCAGCAGCGCTGGGAGCTGCAGGGCAGCAGCGGCCGGATCGCTGCGCTCGCCGATGCGGCGGCCGACTGGCCGCTCGAGCTGCACGCACGCACCAGCGGCGCCGAGTTGAAGCTCAGCGGCCGGCTGCGCGGCGGCAGCGCGCCGCGCGAGCTGCAGGGCGAGCTGTCTGCGCAGCTCAGCGCGCGCGACGCGATCGCGCCCTGGACCGACGCCCCGCTGCCGCTGCCGCTGAGCCTGCAGGCGCAGCTGAGCGCGAACGCGCAGCGGCTGCAGGCGCCGGCGATCGCGGCCACGCTCGCCGGCCAGCCGCTGCGCGGCCAGCTCACGGCCGAGCTCGGCCCGCCGCTCAGGATCGACGCCCGGCTGCAGGCGCAGGCGCTGGACCTGACGCATTGGCAGCCGGCGCGCAGCGCGCAGCCCGCACCGGCCAAGGCCGTGACCCGCCGCTGGCTGTTCCCCGACACGCCGCTGCCGATCACCGCGCTGCCGCAGGCCCACGCGACGGTCGCGCTGCAGGTCGATCGGCTGGTGCTGCCCGCGCTGCCGCCGATCACCGACTTCAGCGCGAAGCTGCGCGTCAGCCCGAGCGCGCTGCAGCTCGAGCCGATCCGCTTCGCCGCGGCCGGCGGCCGGCTGCAGGCGGGCCTGCAGCTGCAGCCGACCGGCAGCGGCCGCGCGCGCGTCAGCCTGCGCGCCGACGGCGACGGGCTGCAGCTCGACGAGCTGATGCGCGCCGCCGGCAAGCCCGGCCAGCTGCAGGGCGGCAGCCTGCAGCTGCGCAGCCGGCTCGAGCTGCAGGGCGGCAGCTGGCGCGCGCTGGCGGCCGGCGCCAATGGCGAAGTGCTGCTGTCGGCCAGCGGCACCCGGCTCGCCGGCCGCGGCGCCGCGAGCGATGCGCAGCTCTTGCCGCGTCTGCTCGGCCTGATCACCGGCAAGCCCGGCGGCGGCCCGATGCGGATCGACTGCGCGGTCGCGCGGCTGCCGCTGCAGCAAGGCATCGCGAAGATCGATCGCTCGATCGCGATCGAGACCGACCAGTTCGTCGCCAGTGCGCGCGGCGAAGTGCGGCTGACCGACGAGACGCTGGCGCTCACGCTGCACCCGACCGCGCGCGCTGCGCCCGGGCTGAAGGCGCTGAGCCTGGCGTCGCTGGTGCGCATCGACGGGCCGCTGCTCGAGCCGGCGGTGTCGATCGACCCGACTGCGCTCGCCGGTGCCGCCGCGGCGATCGGCGCTGCTGGCGCGACCGGCGGTTGGTCGCTGCTCGCACAGCAGCTGCTGCAGCGCGACGCCGATCCGCACCCGTGCCGCTTCGCGTCGACCGGCCAGGGCGCGCCGACCCCGGCCGCGCCGGCAGCGCCGCAGCGCACCGCACCGAACCCGCTGCAGGGGTTGCCGGACGCACTGCGCGGCCTGTTCAAGAAGAAGTGAGGGCGGTGGACCGACCCCGGCAGCCTGCGGCTCCTGCCGCTCGCTGCGCTCGGGGTCAGCGGGCCTGCTCGCGACCGCGGACGACGTAGACCAGGAACACCGACGCGGCCAGCGGGTAGCCGAGCATCAGCCAGCGCGAGTAGTGCAGGTCGTTGACCGAGCTGTTCAGCGCCATCACCAGCGCCGACATCGCGAGAGCGACGGCCGCGGCCAGCGCCCAGACGCGGGCGCCCGCGCGCTCGGGCCGGAAGAAGCGGATCCACCCGCCCAGGATCAGCGCGGTGCCGATGAACGGCCGCATGAACAGCCGCGCAGCGTAGCCGCCGACCAACTGGTCGAGTTGCTCACGGTGACGCAGCACCACGACGATGTCCGCGGCCTCGAACAGCAGCACGTACACGCAGGCCCCCTGCAGCATCCAGTACAGCCAGCGCGGCGTGCGCTCGGCATCGGGGTGGCCGCCGCGCATGACCGTCAGCTGCGCTTCACCACGCGGCTCACGTTGCGCGGCGGTCTGCC
>CAZKCJ010000098.1:8416-9322 GCA_964550885.1 uncultured Rubrivivax sp.
AGTCGCGCCGGCGGCTAGCTGGGTCGCGGCCGAGGCGGAGGCCGAGGCCGACTGCGGTCGCAGCGCGTCGGCCGCGCCCCGCCGATTCGCCCGCCACCGGCCCGTCGTGGGTGCCTGCAACTCCGCCGCCTCCGTGCTTGTCCTGCGCCTTGCCCGCGAACCACTGCCGCACCACCGCGCGCGGACGGATCATTGTGCTGCGGGCCGGCGCCGATCCGGGAAGCTCGACGCGACCGAGGTCCGGACCGCAGACCTTGCCGGCGGTGCAGGCCCCAGCCTGCCGTTGCGCGGCGTCGCGGCCGACTGATCGCAGCACCGCACGGCGCCCGCCTGCGCAGCGCGCCCGGCCGGCCGAGTGCCCCGGCAGCCGTGCGCGAGCGCACAGCCGCGCCCGCTGTGCCGCAAGCGCTCAGCCGCCTTCTTCAGCTTCCAGCGCGCCCAGCCGCAGGACCAGGTCGTCGAGCATCGAGTAGACCTGCGCGAGCCGCGCGCTGCCGATCGCCTGTTCGAGCCGCGCGTACTCGGCCGCGGCGAGCGGCGCGACGCGGCGCGCGAGCGCGCGGCTCTTCGCCGTGATCGAAACCCGCACCCGGCGCTGGTCGCTCGCCATGCGCTCGCGCTGGACGAAGCCGAGCTCCTCCATCCGCGCGAGCACGCCGGTCGCGCTCGCGCTCAGCAGCTGACAGCGCTCGCAGATCTGGCGCGGCTCGAGCGGCGACTCCTCGAGCAGCGCGCGGATCACGCGCCACTGCTGCTCGGTCACGCCGTTGGCGTTGAGGATGCCGCGAAAGCGCGCCATCACCGCCTCGCGCGCCTGCAGCAGCAGCAGCGGCAGGTTGCGGCGCAGCGGCGGTTCGGCGGGGGCAGGCATCGGGCGACGGCGATTGCTTCGATGTGAACGATCTT
>CAZKCJ010000099.1:0-9168 GCA_964550885.1 uncultured Rubrivivax sp.
CGACGAAGGCCAGCGCGTCGCTGCCCGACGCGTGCGCGGCCGCGAAGCCGGCGATCGCCGCGACCAGCATGATCCCCTCGGCGCCCAGGTTGAGCACCCCCGCCTTCTCGTTGATCAGCAGGCCCAGCCCGGCGATCGCCAGCGGCGTGCCCGAGGCCAGCGTCGACGCGACCAGCAGGGCGATCTGGTCCATCGGCTTGCGGCCTCAGTGCGCCGGCGCGCGGCGCAGCCGCACGCGGTACTCGATCAGCGTGTCGCAGGCCAGCAGCAGCACCAGCAGCAGCCCCTGGAACACGCCCGACAGCGCGTTGGGCAGGCCCAGCCGCGACTGGCCGAGCTCGCCGCCGATGATCATCGCCGACAGCAGCAGCCCGGCGAACACCACCCCGACCGGGTGCAGCCGGCCGACGAAGCACACGATGATCGCGGTGAAGCCCAGACCCGTGGACACGTGCGGCGTGATCTGGCGGAAGGTTCCGATCGCCTCGATGCCGCCGGCCAGCCCGGCCAGCCCGCCCGAGACCAGCAGCGCGGTCCACAGCCCGCCGCTGGCCGAGAAGCCGGCGTAGCGCGCGGCGGCCGGCGCCAGCCCGCCGACCTGCAGCTGGAAGCCGCGGTGCAGCCGGAACAGAAACAGCCAGGTCAGCGCGACGCCGGCCAGCGCGAGCAGGATGCCGCCGTTCAGCCGCGTGCCCGGCAGGATCCCCGGCAGCCAGGTCGACGCGTCGAAGTTCTTGGTCTGCGGGAAGTTGAAGCCCAGCGGGTCCTTCCACGCGCCGAACACCAGGTAGTTGACCAGCTGCTGCGCGACGTAGACCAGCATCAGGCTGACCAGGATCTCGTTGGCGTTGAAGCGGTCGCGCAGCAGCGCGGTGATGCCGGCCCAGGCCATGCCGCCGAGCACGCCGGCGGCGAGCACCAGCGGCACCGCGACGATCCGCGGCAGCACGATGCCGTGGGTGGTCAGCCACAGCGCGACGCCGCCGCCGGCGAGGATGCCGAGCAGGAACTGGCCCTCGGCGCCGATGTTCCACACGTTCGAGCGGTAGCACACCGCCAGGCCGAGCGCGATCACGATCAGCGGCGTCGCCTTCAGCAGCAGCTCGCCGAGCTGGCGCAGGTTCGCGAAGGGCTCGACGAAGTACATCGACAGGCTGCGCACCGGGTCCTTGCCGAGCAGCGCGAACAGCAGCCCGGCGAGGATCGCGGTCAGCACCAGCGCGAGCAGCGGCGACAGCAGCGCCATCAGCCGCGACGGCTGCGCGCGCGGCTCGAGCCGGGGCAGGTGCGCCTCAAGCCTGCGCATGCGCGGCTCCGGCCGGGCCGGCGGCGCCCTGCGGCCACAGGCCCGACATCCACTCGCCGATGCGCTCGACGCTGGCCTGCGCGGTCGCGATCGACGGCGACAGCCGCCCCTGCGCGATCACCAGCAGCCGGTCGGCGATCTCGAACAGCTCGTCCAGCTCCTCGCTGACCACCAGCAGCGCGCAGCCGGCGTCGCGCAGCTTCAGCAGCTCGCCGCGGATCAGCGCCGCGGCGCCGACGTCCACGCCCCAGGTCGGCTGGCTGACGATCAGCAGCTTCGGGCTGGCGTCGATCTCGCGGCCGACGATGAACTTCTGCAGGTTGCCGCCCGACAGGCTCCTGGCCGCGGCGCCGGTGCCGCCGGCCTTGACCTGGAAGCGGCTGATCAGGTTGGCGGCGAGCAGCTCGACCCGGCGGGTGCGGATCCAGCCGCCGCGGCCCACGCCTTCGGTGCGCGTCAGCAGCGTGTTGCGCGCCAGGCTCATCGACGGCACCGCGCCGCGCCCGAGCCGCTCCTCGGGCACGAAGTGCAGCCCGGCGCGGCGGCGGCGGCGCGGCGGCGCGCGGCTGATGTCGCGGCCGAACAGCCGGATCGAGCCGGCCGGCGCGCGCAGGTCCTCGCCCGACAGCGCGGCCATCAGCTCCTGCTGGCCGTTGCCAGACACGCCGGCAATGCCGACGATCTCGCCGGCGCGTACCTCGAAGCCGATGCCGGCGAGGCTGGTGCCGAACTGGTCGGCCTTGGGCAGCGACAGCGCGTCGACCGCGAGCACCACCGCGCCGGCCTGCGCGGCGCGGTGCTGCAGCGCAGGCGGCTCGGCGCCGATCATCAGCCGCGACAGCTCGGCGGTGCTGCTGCGGCGCGGGTCGACCCGGCCGGTCACGCGGCCGGCGCGCAGCACCGTGCAGCTGCTGCACAGCTCGCGGATCTCGTCGAGCTTGTGGCTGATGTACAGGATCGAGCAGCCGTCGGCGCTGAGCTGGCGCAGCGTGACGAACAGCCGCTTGACCGCCTGCGGCGTCAGCACCGAGGTCGGCTCGTCGAGGATCAGCAGCTTCGGCCGGGCCAGCAGCGCGCGCACGATCTCCACTCGCTGGCGCTCGCCCACCGACAGCGAGTGCACCGGGCGCAGCGGCTGCACGTCCAGCCCGTAGTCGCGGCTGACCTGCGCGATGCGCGTGCTGACCTCGGCCAGGGCCATCGCCTGGTCCAGGCCCAGCCACACGTTCTCGGCCACGCTCAGCGTGTCGAACAGGCTGAAGTGCTGGAACACCATGCTGATGCCGAGCGCGCGCGCCTGGTGCGGGTTGCGGATCTCCACCGGCCGGCCGTCCCAGCGGATCTCGCCGGCGTCGGGGCGCACTGCGCCGTAGATCACCTTCATCAGCGTGCTCTTGCCGGCGCCGTTCTCGCCGAGCACCGCGTGGATCTCGCCGGGCAGCACCTGCAGCGCCACGTCGTCGTTGGCGCGCACCGCCGGGTACTGCTTGCAGATGCCGACGAGCTCGAGGCGGGGGGCGGGGACGGTCATCGCGTGGGTGGTGCGGGGGGACGGCGACGCACGCGGGCCCGCGAGCGAAGGCGCCCTTGTACCGGATTTCGGCGCTCGGCCGCCGCCGCGACCTGCAGCTGGCCAGCGGCGCGCATCAGCCGTCGCACCGCCCGTCGCCGCGGCGCCAGCGCCGCCGGCCGGCGACGTAGGTCTCGACCCGGCAGCGCTCGTCGGCCAGCGTCAGCCACGCGAACAGCTGCTCGTGCGGGTCGCGCGCGAGCTGCTGGCGCCGCTGCGCGACCGTGCCCACCGCCCAGTCCCACACGCACACGTCGGCGAGCGTGCCCGCGTCCAGCGAGCCGATCTCGCCGGCCAGCCCCAGCGCCTGCGCGGCGCCGCGGGTGGCTGCGTGCAGCAGCGCCCAGGCGCTGAGCCGCGTGCCGGCCAGCGCCTGCAGCTGGTACGCGGCCGCGAGCGTGCGCACCATCGACAGGCTGGTGCCGCCCCCAACGTCGGTGGCCAGGCTGACGGGCACGCCGGCGTCGGCGGCCGCCGCCCAGTCGAACAGGCCGCTGCCGAGGAACAGGTTCGAGCTCGGGCAGTGCGCGAGCTGCGCGCCGCGCGCCTGCAGCAGCGCGCGGTCGGCGGCGTCGATCCAGATCGCGTGCGCGAGCAGCGTGCGCGCACCGAGCAGACCGAAGCGCTCGTAGACGTCGACGTAGCTGCGCGCGCGCGGGAACAGCTCGGCCACCCACTGCGCCTCGGCGCGGTTCTCGGCGACGTGGGTCTGCAGGTACAGCCCCGGGTGGCGCGCGAGCAGCCGCCCGGCCAGCGCCAGCTGCGCGTCGCTGCTGGTCGGCGCGAAGCGCGGCGACACCGCGTAGGCCAGGCGGCCGCGGCCGTGCCAGCGGCCGATCAGCGCCTCGCAGTCGCGCTCGGCGAGGTCCACCGTGTCGCACAGCGCCGCCGGCGCGTTGCGGTCCATCAGCACCTTGCCGCTGATCACGCGCATGCCGCGCGCCTGCGCGGCCTCGAACAGCGCGTCGACCGAGGCCGCGTGCACCGTCGGGAACACGACCGCGCTGGTGCTGCCGTGCGCGAGCAGCGCGTCGAGGAACGCGCCGGCACTGTGCTGCGCGTAGGCCGGGTCGGCGCAGCGCTGCTCGGCCGGGAAGGTGTAGGTCTGCAGCCAGTCGAGCAGCTGCGCGCCCCAGGAGCCGATCACGTCGAGCTGCGCGCTGTGCACGTGGGTGTCGATGAAGCCGGGCAGGATCAGCCGCCCGGCGTGGTCGATGCGCTGCCACGACGCGTCCGGCGCCGCCGCCTGCGCGCCGACGATGCGGCCGTCTTCGATCAGCAGCCAGTGGTCGCGGCGCAGCCGCACCGCCGGATCCTGCGGCTGCGCGCGCGCCGGCTGCGCCTGCAGGTCGAGCAGGTCGCCGCGCAGCGCGAGGCGCGCACTCATCGCCGCGCCCCGCGCGCGCTGCGCGGCCGGCCGCAGCGGGGCGGCGGCGCCTTCATTCGGCGCTCCCGGCCAGGCCGCGCGCGAGCTCGCGCATCAGCGCGCGCAGCCAGCGCAGCGGCGGCGCGGCGTGGCTGCGCTCGTGCCACAGCATGTAGTACGACATCGGCGGGAAGGCCACCGGGCAGCGCAGGATGCGCACTTCGAGCGCGTCGAGGTAGCGGCTGCAGAACAGCCGCCCGGTGGTCAGCACCAGCCGGCTGCGCGCGACCATCAGCGGAATCAGGCTGAAGTGCGCAGCGCGCACCACGATGTCGCGCTGCAGCCCCTGCGCGGCCAGGTGCTGATCGATCACCCCGGGTGCGCCGGCGTGCAGCGCGATCGGCGCGACGTGCTCGCTGCGCAGGTAGCGCTCGACCGTCCAGCCGCGGCCGGCGCGCAGCGCCGGGTGGTCGGCGCCGACCAGGCACACCACCTCGTCGTCAATCAGCCGGCCTAGGTGCAGCTCCTGCGGCGGCTGCAGCCAGTTGCCGACCACCAGGTCGACGTCGCCGCTGGCGAGCTTGCGCCGGTAGTCGAACTCGGCCGACAGCGGGTGGATCTCGAGCCGCGCGTGCGGCGCCTCGGCGGCCAGCCGCTGCACCAGCTGCGGCAGGAACAGCGGGTCCAGGTAGTCGCTGGCGGCGATCCGGAAGCACAGCGTGCTGCGCGCCGGCTCGAAGCGCGCGCTGCGCTGCTGCGGTGCGAACAGCGCGTCGGCTTCGCGCAGCAGCCGCTCGGCCGGCGCGAGCATCGCCAGCGCCGCGTCGGTGGGCGCGAGCCCCTGGCCCGAGCGCACCAGCAGCGGGTCGCCGGTGAGCGCGCGCAGCCGCTTGAGCTGCGCGCTGACCAGCGGCTG
Source organism: uncultured Rubrivivax sp. (assembly GCA_964550885.1). Classification (GTDB taxonomy): domain Bacteria; phylum Pseudomonadota; class Gammaproteobacteria; order Burkholderiales; family Burkholderiaceae_C; genus Rubrivivax. The sequence continues at coordinate 5,159 of CAZKCJ010000099.1, forward strand.
GGTGCTGCGCAGCCGCAGGGCGGCGCGCGAAACGCTGCGTTCGCTGATCACGGTGTGCAAGACCTTGACGAGGTGAAGGTCGATGTTGGCGGCTGGCGCGCGCTGCGTCATACCCTCGCGCTTATAGCTTGCGCCCGTGCAGCCGTATATCGGGCGGCGCCCGAAGCGCTACTGTTCGGGTCTGGTTGCGTTGCGCCCCTGCCCATGCCGTCCCGCCCGATCCGCTTTGTCCACCGCGGCCGCATCGTCGAAGTCGCGGGCAGCTCGACCACGCGCAGCCTGCTCGACTGGCTGCGGGTGGACGCGCGCTGCATGGGCACCAAGGAGGGCTGCGCCGAGGGCGACTGCGGCGCGTGCACGGTGATCGTCGCCGAGCTCGCCGAAGCCGGTGCGGCCAGCGGCAGCGCGGCGGCGCGCGCCACCGTCGTCGGCGGGCTGTCGCTGCGGCCGGTCAACGCCTGCATCCGCTTCCTGCCGACGCTGGACGGCAAGGTGCTGCTGACGGTGGAGGACCTGAGCGCGCTCGGCGGCGCCCCGCTGCTCGCGCCGGACCCGGGCACGCCGCAGCCGACTCGGCCCGATGCGGCGCAGCCGGCGGCCGCCGGCGCGCTGCCGCCGACGGGCGCCGACGCGCTGCACCCGGTGCAGCAGGCGCTGGTCGACTGCCACGGCTCGCAGTGCGGCTTCTGCACCCCGGGCTTCGTGATGACGCTGGCGGCCGCGTACGAGCAGCACCGCGAAGCCGGCACGCTGCCGAGCCGGCAGCAGCTGGCCGACGCGCTCGCCGGCAACCTGTGCCGCTGCACCGGCTACCGGCCGATCGTCGACGCCGGCCAGCGGATGTTCGAGCTGCCGCCGCGGCGCCTGGCCACGCAGCCGCTGGTCGAGCTGCTGCGCACGCTGCGCGCCGACCCGCCGCTCGCCTACGCGGCGCCGAACCCGGCGGCCGCGGGCCGGATCGACCGCTTCCACGCGCCGCGCACGCTCGCCGCCTTCGCCGCGCTGCGCGCGGCCAGGCCCGACGCGCGCTTGCTCGCCGGCTGTACCGACATCGGGCTGTGGGTCAACAAGCAGTTCCGCGACCTCGGTGACATCGTCTACCTGGGCGAGGTCGACGAGCTCAAGCGCATCGCGGTCGCCGACGGGCGGCTGGAGATCGGCGCAGGCGCACCGCTCGAGGACGCGTGGAGCGCGCTCGCCGAGCACTGGCCGGTGCTGACCGAAGCCTGGCTGCGCTTCGCCGGCCCGCCGGTGCGCCACGCCGGCACGATGGGCGGCAACGTCGCCAACGGCTCGCCGATCGGCGACTGCGCGCCGGTGCTGATCGCGCTCGGAGCGAGCGTCGTGCTGCGCCGCGGCGACGCGGTGCGCGAGCTGGCGCTGGAGGCCTTCTACCTCGACTACATGCGCAATCAGCTGCAGCCGGGCGAGTTCGTGCAGGCGCTGCGCGTGCCGCTGCCTGCGCCCGGCGAGCAGCTGCGCGCGTACAAGCTCGGCAAGCGCTACGACTGCGACATCTCGAGCCTGTTCGCCGCGCTGTGGATCGAGCTGGACGGTGAGCTGGTGCGCAGCGCGCGCTTCGCCTTCGGCGGCATGGCGGCGATCGTCAGGCGCGCGCGCGGCGCCGAGGCGGCCGTCACCGGCCGGCCCTGGACCGAGGCCACGCTGCGCGCGGCGCAGGCCGCGCTCGACCACGACTACCAGCCGCTGACCGACCTGCGCGCCAGCGCCGACTATCGCCGCCAGGCGGCGCGCGGCCTGCTCGAGCGCTTCTGGCTGCAGACGCGGCCGCAGGCGCCGCTGGCCGCGGCGAGCGTCTGGGCCGGCGTCGACGGCCAAGGGATGCCGAAGTGAAGCCTGCTCCTTCGCGGTCGGTTCACGTCCCGATGGAGTGCTTCGTCCTTGCGTCTGCAGCAGTTGCCGCTGCGCGTCATGGTGGCGCACGAGCCGCCGACCGGGTGGCCGGCGCAGGGAATGAGAACTTGCCGAACGCCGCCGGCCGCCCCCTTGTAGGCTTCGCCTCAGCGGCCCCGCAGAGCGACGAAGGCCCGCGGAGCCGCCAATGGGCTGGCACCGGCCGGCACCCGCCCCGAGCGCGGCGCTTCCGGCTGCGCGAGCTGGAGCAACTGCAGTGAACCGGATCACCGATGCGCCCTTCACCGCCGCCGCCGGCGCGGTCGGCCAGCCGCTGGCGCACGAATCGGCGCAGCTGCACGTGACCGGCACCGCGGCCTACGCCGACGACCTGCCCGAGCTCGCCGGCACGCTGCACGCCGCGCTCGGCCTGTCGCCGCTCGCGCACGGGCGGCTGCGCGCGATCGACGTGAAGCGGCTGCGCGCGCTGCCGGGCGTGGTCGCGGTGCTGACCGCCGCCGACATCCCCGGCGCCAACGACTGCGGCCCGATCGTGCACGACGACCCGATCCTCGCCGACGGCGTGGTCCACTACCTCGGCCAGCCGCTGTTCGCGGTGCTCGCCGACAGCCGCGACGCCGCGCGCCGCGCCGCCGCCCGCGCGCAGGAGTTCTGCGAGATCGAGCCGCTCGAGCCGGTGCTGAGCGCGCGCGCCGCGCACGCTCGCCAGGCGTACGTGGTGCCGCCGATGCACCTGCTGCGCGAGTCGGCGCCGGGCGCGCTGCGCCGCGCGCTCGACGCGGCGCCGCACCGGCTGCAGGGCAGCTTCGTGCAGGGCGGGCAGGAGCAGTTCTACCTGGAAGGCCAGATCGCCTACGCGCTGCCGCTCGAGGCCGGCGGCATGCTGCTGCACTGCTCGACCCAGCACCCGAGCGAGATGCAGCGCACGGTCGCGCACGCGCTCGGCGTGGCCGCGCACGCGGTGCGGGTCGAGTGCCGGCGCATGGGCGGCGGCTTCGGCGGCAAGGAGTCGCAGTCGGCGATCTTCGCGTGCATCGCCGCGGTCGCCGCGCGCCGGCTGAACCGGCCGGTCAAGCTGCGGCCCGACCGCGACGACGACTTCCTGATCACCGGCCGCCGCCACGGCTTCGAGTTCGACTACGAGCTCGGGTTCGACGACGCCGGCCGGATCCTCGGCGTCGAGGTCACGATGATCGCCAACGCCGGCTTCTCCGCCGACCTGAGCCCGCCGGTGATGACGCGCGCGATCTGCCACTTCGACAACGCCTACTGGCTGCCCGAAGTCGCGATCCACGGCTACTGCGCGCGCACCAACACGCAGAGCAACACCGCGTTTCGCGGCTTCGGCGGGCCGCAGGGCGCGCTGGTGATCGAGCTGATCCTCGACACGATCGCGCGCGAGCTGAAGCTCGACCCGCTCGCGGTGCGCCGCGCCAACTTCTACGGCAAGACGACGAACAACCTGACGCCCTACCGGCAGACGGTCGGCGACAACGTGATCCACGAGCTGGTCGACGAGCTGGTCGCGAGCGCCGACTACGCGGCGCGGCGCGACGCGCTCGCCGCCTGGAACGCGGCCAGCCCGGTGCTCAAGCGCGGGCTCGCGCTGACGCCGGTCAAGTTCGGCATCTCCTTCAACCTCAGCCACTACAACCAGGCCGGCGCGCTGGTGCACGTGTATCTGGACGGCTCGGTGCTGGTCAACCACGGCGGCACCGAGATGGGGCAGGGGCTGAACACCAAGGTCGCGCAGGTGGTCGCGCACGAGCTCGGGCTGCCGCTGGCGCGCGTGCGCTGCAGCGCGACCGCCACCGACAAGGTCGCGAACACCTCGGCGACCGCGGCGTCGACCGGCGCCGACCTGAACGGCAAGGCGGCGCAGGCCGCCGCGCGGCGCGTGCGCGAGCGGCTCGCGGCGCTGGTCGCGCAGCAGCACGGCGTCGACGCGCGCAGCGTGCGCTTCGAGGCCGGCCGGGTGCGGGCCGACAGCGTCGACCTGGACTTCGTCGAGCTGGTGAACCAGGCCTACGTCGCGCGGCTGCAGCTGTGGAGCGACGGCTTCTACGCGACCCCGGGGCTGCACTGGGACCGCGACACGATGAGCGGCCGGCCGTTCTACTACTTCGCCTACGGCG
>CAZKCJ010000100.1:0-817 GCA_964550885.1 uncultured Rubrivivax sp.
CTTTGCCGCCGTGCCGTCTTCGGTCGTGCATGCCGATTGCGTGCCGGTGCTGGTTGAGGTTGGCGCGAATTACCGTGTCGACATGGAAGATTTCGCCCGCAAACTGCCCGAGGCCGACGCGGTGATGATCAGCCACATGCGCGGGCATACGTCCGACATGGACGCGATCATGGCGCTGTGTGATGCCGCCGGTATCCCGGTGATTGAGGATGCGGCGCATTCGCTGGGCACGGTCTGGGGTGGGCGGAACATCGGAACCATCGGCAAGGTCGGCTGCTTCAGCTTTCAATCCTACAAGCTGGTGAATGCCGGTGAGGGCGGGATCATGGTCACCGACGACCCCGAAATCGCCGCCCGCGCGATCATCATGTCGGGGGCCTATGAGACCAACTGGAAGAAACACCCCGGCCTGTCGAATTCCTGCGCGCACTGGCAGAACAAGCTGCCGCTTTATAACCTGCGGATGCAGAACCTGTCGGCGGCGGTGATCCGGCCGCAACTGCCGCTGGTCGCCGAGCGGGTGGCCCTGGCGATCCTCGGGCCGGGCGCGAGCCTGGGGAATCACCTCGAACGCCAGCCTGGCGATGGCCGCCGGTTGCTTGGTGGGTCCTTCTTGGTGTAGCCGGCCGGGTCCTTGCGGTCGAGCGCGTCGAGCGGCGCGATCAAGGCATCGATCCGGTCAAGGAAGATCGGGTGGGCGAAGCGGGTCCAGCCGTTGACGATCAGTGGCCTGGAGGCTCCTGCTCGTCCGCCCATTCATCGTCCGCCGACCGCGGGGTATCCAGGTCGACCTCGACCGCCCCGACGAGCGCCCGGA
>CAZKCJ010000100.1:827-5804 GCA_964550885.1 uncultured Rubrivivax sp.
CGAGGGGCTGCGCCCGGATGCGCTGCGCGAGACTCGAATCCGCGGCCCGGAGCCTCGCGGGCTGCTCGGCCAGGTCGCGAGCCAGGAAGCCGAGCAAGGGCAACAGTGCCGGATCGTTGCCGTCGCCAGCCGCGGCGCGGGTGAGCACGACCTCGCCATCAGGCCGGATCGTGTAGTGGATCTTGTCGCGGTTGCCCAGGCGGAGCGCGCGACGCACCGTGTCGGGCACGGTGGTCTGGTAACGGTCGGTCAGCGTCGACTCGGCTTGCAGGATCGCAGGCACGGCGCTTCTCCGGCGAGAGTTTCGAGCCTCGTGGCAGTGCAATCGCCTTCCATCATCAACGCAAACGCAATTCCTGCGCCGATCGAGCGGGCGGCGATGCGTGGCGGCCTTTGCTGCACGGCGTCGTCCGCCCTCGGCGCGATGCAGGAGTTGCGGGTCGTCGTCATCGTCACCCTCGCCGTTCGTGGGCTCGACACGCAGTGCGCGCGCTGCGGTTCCGCCGCGCCGCGCTGCGGTGCGGTGCGCCGACGAGCGGGCCGCAGTTGCGCGGCGGCAGCGGCTGCGCCTGCGCCGATACCCGCCCTCGCTGCACGGCCGCCCTACTCAGCCGCGGCACGGCCGCGGGTTGGCGCCGCGAATCGTCGCGGCCGCAGCGTCGGCTCAGTTCCCGCAGCGGCAGCCTGCGCGCGCTCGGCGCCGCCGCGCGCAATGCGTGCATGATCGCCTTGCACAAGGAACGCACTCGCCACCCGCGCCACCGCATGAACAGCCCTCCGCTCAGCCAGCTGCCGTCGATCCGGCAGCTGCGCGCGTTCGTCGCCGTCTACCGCAGCGGCAGCCTGTCGGCCGCGGCCGAGATGCTGTCGGTGACGCAGCCGGCGGTCACGGTGCTGATCCGCGAGCTGGAGCAGCGGCTCGGCGTGCGCCTGTTCGACCGCAGCACGCGGCGGCTGAACCGCACCGACGCGGCAGTGCAGGCGATCGGGCACGCCGAGCGGGTGCTGGCCGAGCTGCAGGAGCTGGGCCGCAGCATGGCCGACTTCGCGGGCAGCCGCTGCGGCCGCCTGCGCCTGGCCACGACCGCGACGGTCGCGCAGACGATCCTGCCGCCGCTGCTGCGGCGCTTCGCCGCGGCCTACCCGCGGGTCGAGCTGTCGATCGACGACTGCGCGCCGGCGCAGCTGCTCGAGCGGGTGACCGGCGAGCAGGTGGAGCTTGCGGTGGGCACGCTGGAGGCACCGGTCCGCGGCCTCGGCGAGCGGCGCCTGCTCGAGGACCGGATCGTCGCCGCCGCGCCCGCCGGGCCGGGGTTCGTTGCCGGCGAGCCGATGACCTGGGCCGAGCTGGCGAGCCGGCCGGTGGTCACGGTCAAGGCCGGCTACGGCGTGCGGCGGCAGATCGAGCAGGCGGCGGCCCGCGCCGGCGTGGTGCTGCGCGTGGAGCACGAGGTCGCGCTGCTGACCACCGCGCTGGCGCTGGCCGCGGGCGGGCTCGGGGTGGCGGTGGTGCCGGCGGCGCTGCTGGCGCACGGTCCGTACCCGCAGCTGGTGGCGCGGCCGCTGGTCGAGCCGCAGCTCACGCGCGACACCGCGGTGATCTTCAAGCTGGACCGCACGCTGTCGCCGGCGGCGCGCGCGTTCATCGAGCTGCTGTGCCCGCCGTAGCCGCGGCGTTGGCGCCGCGGCCGCCGGCGGGGGCGCGCGGGTCGCATAAGGCGGCCTTATGAGCGGCGGCGCAGGTTTCATTTCCGCAATCGGCCGTGGCCGCGTCTAATCGCGCCTTTTCCCTGTACGAAGGAGCGGGCGATGGCGGCGGGCGATCTTGATGCACGGGTGCTGATCGTCGGCGGCGGGCCGGTCGGACTGACGCTGGCCATGGACCTGGCGCGGCGCGGGATCCAGGTGCTGGTGGCCGAGATCCGAGAGCCCGGCGAGCCGCCGCCGCCCAAGTGCAACCACGTGTCGGCGCGCACGATGGAGATCTTCCGCCGGCTGGGGGTCGCGCAGGCGCTGCGCGACCGCGGCCTGCCGGCGGACTACCCGCACGACGTCGCCTACCGCACCAGCTTCACCGGGTTGGAGCTGACGCGCATCCCGATTCCGTCGCGCAGCCGCCGCTTCACCGCGACCGAGGGGCCGGACACCGGCTGGCCGACGCCGGAGCCGCCGCACCGCATCAACCAGATCTACATCGAGCCGATCCTGTTCGAGCACGCGGCGGCCACCCCGGGCCTGCGCATCCTGAGCCGCACGCGCATCGACGGCTTCGCGCAGCACGACGGCGGCGTTGTCGCCGACGCGGTGGACCTGGACAGCGGCCGCAGCTTCCGTGTCACCAGCGCGTTCCTGATCGGCTGCGACGGCGGCCGCTCGCAGGTGCGCAAGGCGATCGGCGCGAAGCTCAGCGGCACCGAGGAGGTCAGCCGCGTGCAGTCCAGCTACATCCGCGCGCCCGGGCTGCTGGCGCGGCTGAAGGTCGCGCCGGCGTGGGCGACCTTCGCGGTCAACCCGCGCCGCTGCGGCAACGTGTACGCGATCGACGGCAAGGAGACCTTCATCGTCCACAACTACCTGAACCGCGACGAGACCGAGTTCGACTCGGTCGACCGCGACTGGGCGATCCGCCAGATCCTGGGCGTGGACGACGCCTTCCAGTACACGCTGCTGTCCAAGGAGGACTGGATCGGCCGCGCGCTGGTCGCTGACCGCTTCCGCGACCGGCGCGTGTTCATCTGCGGCGACGCGTCGCACCTGTGGGTGCCGATGGCCGGCTACGGCATGAACGCCGGCATCGCCGACGCGATGAACCTGTCGTGGCACCTGGCCTCGCACCTGAACGGCTGGGCGACCGCCAAGGTGCTGGACGCCTACGAGGCCGAACGCCAGCCGATCACCGAGCAGGTCGCGACCTTCGCGATGAACCACGCCTACGCGCTGCAGGCGCAGCGCGAGGAGGTATCGCCCGACATCGAGCAGCCCGGGCCCGCGGGCGACGCGCTGCGCGCGGCCAAGGGGCGCGCGATGTACGAGCTCAACGTCCAGCAGTACTGCTGCGCGGGCTTGAACTTCGGCTACTTCTACGACCGCTCGCCGGTGATCGCCTACGACGGCCAGCAGCAGCCGGCCTACGGCATGGCGAGCTTCACCGCGTCGACCGTGCCCGGCTGCCGTGTGCCGCACGTGTGGCTGGCCGACGGCCGCTCGCTGTACGACGCGCTCGACAGCGGCTACACGCTGCTGCGCACGCAGCCGCAGGTCGACGTGGCGCCGCTGGTGGACGCGGCTGCGCGGCGCGGCTTCCCGCTCGCGCTGCTCGACCTGACGCCGGCCGAGGCCGGGCCGGTGTACGACCACGCGCTGGTGCTCGCGCGGCCGGACCAGCACGTGGGCTGGCGCGGCGACGCGACGCCGGCCGACGCGCTCGCGCTGATCGACCAGCTGCGCGGCGCCTGAGCGCCGCGCGCGCGCAGCTTCGGCGCGACCGCGCGACGCGCCGCCGCATCCCGGGGCGGCACGCGGTCGCCACTTTCGGCGCGACTGCGTTTCTCCGGTATCGTCGCAGCCAGACGATGCGGCGCGCCGGTTGCCGGACGCGACCGCCGCAGCAGCGGCGCAGCGTGCGGGCGCGCGCCGCCAGAACGAGGAGACAACGCGGATGGCGCAGACCACCGGCGGCGAGGTGCTGGCCCGCATGCTGCAGGCCGAAGGGGTCGAGCGGGTGTTCGGCATCATCGACGGCACCTACTTCGGCTTTTATTCGGCGCTGCACCGGCTGGGCATCGAGATCGTCACGCCGCGACACGAGACCAGCGCCGCGCACATGGCCGGCACCTACGCGCGGCTGACCGGACGGCTCGGCGTGTGCATGGCCAGCAACGGGCCCGGCGTGGCCAACCTGCTGCCCGGGCTCGTCGTCGAGCAGGCCGAGGGCAACCGCGTGCTCGCGCTCACCAGCGCGCGCCGCCCCGGCATCATGTACCCGGACCGCGGCGGCGCCTACCAGTGCTTCGACCAAGCCGGCGTGATCGGCCGGATCGCCAAGTGGAGCGCCGCCGCGTCGTCGTTCGAGCGCGTGCCCGAGCTGATGCGCAAGGCGCTGCGCAAGAGCTTCAGCGGCCGCCCGGGGGTGGTGCACCTGGACGTGCCCGAGACGATCATGAACGGCAAGCTCAAGGCCGAGCTCGCGTACTGGGCGCCGGCGCAGTACCGCTCGGTCGAGCCGCTGACGCCGTCGCCGCAGCAGGTGCGCATCGCTGCCGACTGGCTGGTGGGCGCGACCGCGCCGATGATCCACGCCGGCAGCGGCGTGATCCACGCCGGCGCGTACGCGGCGCTGCAGCGCGTGGCCGAGCGGCTGCACGCGCCGGTGACCACCAGCTGGGCGGCGCGCGGCGTGCTGCCCGAGGACTCGCCGCTGGCGATCCCGATGCCGCACGTCAAGCTCAACCACCAGGTGCGCAACGACGCCGACGCGGTGCTGATCGTCGGCTCGCGCGTCGGCGAGACCGACTGGTGGGGCAAGCCGCCGTACTGGCGGCGCGCGGCCGAGCAGCGCACGATCCAGGTCGACGTCGACGCCGAGATCCTCGGGCTGAACAAGCCGGCGGATCTGGCGGTGCAGGCCGACGCCAAGCGCTTCCTGGAGCTGCTCGCCGACGAGCTCGACCGCCGCGGCGACGCGATCGCGCTGCCCGCGCGCCAGGCACGCGTCGCCGGCTACGCGCGCACCGTCGCCGACGACCGCGCCGGCTGGGACAAGGCGCTGGCCGACCAGCGCGTGCCGATGCACCCGGCGCACATCGCCGCGACGTGCGCGCGCGTGTTTCCGCGCGAGACGGTGCTGGTCGCCGACGGCGGCAACGCGACCATCTGGGCGATGTTCTACTACCGCGCGCTGGTGCCCAACGCGATCGTGTCGACCTTCAAGTTCGGCATGCTCGGCGCCGGCATGGCGCAGGCGATGGGCGCGGCGGT
>CAZKCJ010000100.1:5814-9140 GCA_964550885.1 uncultured Rubrivivax sp.
GAGACCGCGGTGCGCAACCGCGCGCAGGTGATCTACGTCGTGCTCGCGGACAAGCAGTGGGGCATGGTCAAGATGAACCAGCAGTTCATGCTGCGGCCGATCAAGACGATGCTGATGAAGCACCTGGATCCCCACGAGACGATCAAGGCCGACCTGGGCGAGATCGAGTTCGACGCGCTCGGCCGCAGCATGGGCGCGCACGGCGAGCGCGTCGCCGACCCGGCGCAGCTCGAGGCCGCGCTGCGCCGCGCGCTGGACGCCGGCCGCTGCGCGGTCGTGCACGTCGACGTCGACCCGGTCAAGCACATGTGGGCGCCGGGGCTGATGCACTTCAAGAAGATGCACGAGGAGCCGCAGGGCTGAACGCGGCGCCGGACGGGCGGACGACGCTGGTCAGGGCTGGAGATGCGCGATGAGCGAGATGGACCTGGTGCGGCTGAACTTCAACCCGCAGTCGCTGTGGGCGCTCAACCTGATCATCGGGCTGGTGATGTTCGGCGTCGCGCTGGACCTGAAGCCGGCCGACTTCCGGCTGATCGCGCGCGCGCCGCGCGCGGTGCTGATCGGCATGCTCGGGCAGTTCGTGCTGCTGCCGGCCTTCAGCTTCCTGCTGGTGCTGGCGATCCGGCCGGCGCCGAGCATCGCGCTCGGGATGCTGCTGGTGGCCGCCTGCCCGGGCGGGAACGTCTCCAACTTCCTCACCCACTACGCGCGCGGCAACACCGCGCTGTCGGTGACGATGACCGCGCTGTCCACCGCCGCGGCGGTGGTGATGACGCCGCTGAACCTGGCGCTGTGGGGGCACCTGAACCCGGCGACGGCGCCGATCCTGAAGGCAGTGGCGCTCGACCCGCTGGACATGCTGGTCGCAGTGTTCCTGCTGCTGGGCCTGCCGATGGTCGCCGGCATGTGGGTAGGCCACCGCTGGCCGGGGTTCGTCGTGCGCGCGCACCGGCCGGTCAAGCGCGCGTCGCTGCTGATCTTCGGCCTGTTCGTGCTGGGCGCGCTGGCGGCCAACTGGCAGTACTTCGTGCGCTACGTCGGCTACGTGGTGTTCGTGGTGTTCCTGCACAACGGGCTGGCGCTGCTCACCGGCTACTGGGCGGCGCGCGCGGCGCGGCTGCCCGAGGCCGACCAGCGCGCGGTGGCGATCGAGGTCGGCATCCAGAACTCGGCGCTGGGCCTGATCCTGGTGTTCAACTTCTTCGACGCCCTGGGCGGCATGGCGATCGTCACCGCCTGGTGGGGCGTCTGGCACCTCGTGTCGGGCCTGTCGCTGGCGACCTGGTGGTCGCGCCGGCCGCCGCGGCCGGCCGCGGTGCCGGCGTGAGCACGGGCGGCGCGCCGCGCGTGCTGGTCACCGGCGCGGGCGGCTACCTCGGGCGCCAGCTGGTGGCGGCGCTTGCCGCCGGGCGGATGCCGGTCGGCGCGATCGTCGCCACCGACCTGCGCCCGACGCCGCCGGCCGAGCAGCTGCCCGCGGTGACCTATGCGGTGGTCGACGTGCGCGATCCGGCGCTGGCCGAGCTGCTGCGCACGCAGCGCATCACGGTGGTGGTGCACCTGGCCGCGATCGTCACCCCGGGGCCGCACAGCCGGCGCGAGTTCGAGTACTCGGTCGACGTGCTGGGCACGCGCAACGTGCTCGAGGCCTGCCTTGCCGGCGGCGTCCGCCGGATCGTCGTCAGCTCCAGCGGCGCGGCCTACGGCTACCACGCCGACAACCCGGCGTGGATCACCGAGGACTGCCCGCTGCGCGGCAACGAGGCCTTCGCCTACGCGCACCACAAGCGGCTGGTCGAGGAGATGCTCGCGCGCTGGCGCATCGAGCAGCCGCAGCTCGAGCAGGTGGTGCTGCGCATCGGCACGATCCTCGGCGACACCGTCGCCAACCAGATCACCGCGCTGTTCGACAAGCCGCGGCTGATCGCGATCCGCGGCGCCGCCAGCCCCTTCGTGTTCGTGTGGGACCAGGACGTGGTCGGCGCGATCGCGCATGCGATCGGCGGCGGGCCGGCGGGCGTGTACAACCTCGCCGGCGACGGCGCGCTGACGCTGGCCGAGATCGCGCAGCGGCTGCGCAAGCGCCGCGTCGTGCTGCCGGCCGCGCTGCTGCGCGCGGCGCTGGCGCTGCTGGCGCCGCTCGGCCTGACCCGCTACGGGCCCGAGCAGGTCGACTTCCTGCGCTGGCGGCCGGTGCTCGACAACACCCGCTTGAAGACGGTGTTCGGCTACCGGCCGCAGCTGAGCTCGGCCGAGGTGTTCGAGCGCTACTGCAGCGCGCGCGGCCGTGGCGCGTAGCTTCGCCGGCCGCGCGGTGCTGGTCAGCGGCGCCGGCGGCGGCCTGGGCCGCGCGCTGGCGCTGCGCTTCGCCGCTGCGGGTGCACGGCTCGCGCTCTTCGACCGCGACGCCGACGGGCTCGCCGGCACCGCCGCGGCGCTGGCCGCCGCCGCAGCGCCACGCGCGCAGCGCGATGAAGCGGGCGCTGCCGCGGGCTGGGTGTGCGTGGCCGGCGACGTGAGCTGCGCCGACGACTGGGCGGCCGCGGTCGAGCGCACGCGGGCGGCGTTCGGCGGCATCGACGTGCTGGTGCACAACGCCGGCATCACCCACCGCAGCGCGTTCGCGCGCACCGATCCGGCGGTGATCCGGCGCGTGGTCGAGGTCAACTTCTTCGGCGCGGTCAACGGCACCCATGCGGCGTTGCCCGAGCTGATCGCGCGCCGCGGCCAGCTGGTCGTGATCTCCAGCGTCGCCGGCTTCGCGCCGCTGGTCGCGCGCACCGGCTACGCCGCCAGCAAGCACGCGCTGCACGGCTTCTTCGACAGCCTGCGCACCGAGCTGGAGCCGCTGGGCGTGCGCGTGCTGCTGGTGTGCCCGTCGTTCATCAGCACCGACATCGAGCGCGCGGCGCTGGGCGGCGACGGCGCGCCGGCGCGGCAGCCGCAGGCGATCGTCGGCACCCGCGCGCGTGCCGACGCAGTCGCTGCGCAGATCGTCGCCGCGGCGCAGGCCGGGCGCCGGCTGCTGCTGCCTGGCGCGGTCGCGCGCCAGGCCTGGTGGGTCGCGATGCTGGCGCCGCGGCTGTACGAGCGGCTGATGCTCGCGCGGCTGCGCAGCGAGCTGCAGGCCGACGGTCCCGGCGATTGAGGTCGCGGCGGCGGCGCGGCGGTGGCGGCGGCGCGTGCTGCGCGCGTCCGGTGCGCGCGTCCGGTGCGCGTGCTGTGCGCGCCGGCGCCGATGGCGGCCGATCTGTACTACCCTTCAGGCCGGGCGCGGCGCTGCGGGGTGCAGCCGGCGACACGAGGTCGGCGGCGCACCGCGC
>CAZKCJ010000101.1:0-9099 GCA_964550885.1 uncultured Rubrivivax sp.
AAGAAGGCTTGCTGGCCTTGCAGCCGCAACTGGCTGTGGCGGCGCGGCGCGAGCGCATCGAGGCGCTGTGCGCGCGCGTCGGCCTGCCGCGCGAGGCGCTGCAGCGCTATGCGCACGAGTTCTCCGGTGGCCAGCGCCAGCGCATCGCGATCGCGCGCGCGTTGGCGGTGCAGCCCCGGCTGCTGGTGCTGGACGAGCCGACCTCGGCGCTGGACGTGTCGGTGCAGGCGCAGATCCTGAACCTGCTGCGCGCACTGCAGCGCGAGCTGGGGCTGAGCTACCTGTTCATCACTCACGACTTCGGCGTGGTCGAGTACATCGCCGACGAGGTCGCGGTGATGCGCGCCGGCCGGCTGGTCGAGCAGGGCAGCGTCGACGCGGTGCTCGGGCGGCCGCAGCACGCGTACACGCGCGCGCTGCTGGCTGCCGTGCCGCGCCTCGACCGGGCCCCGGCGCAGCCGGCTTGAGCGCTGCGCGCAGCCGCGTACGACCTGAGTCGTGGCGCAGCGACGCGGCGCCGCTGCGGCCGCACGTGTGCGCGCGGCGCGATGTGCGGCCCCATGCGTGCGCGCGGCGCGACCGGTGGCCGCATGCATGCGCGCGGCGCGACCGCTGGCCGCGCCGGTGCGCGCCGCGCCGACCGTGTCCACGCGTATGCAGCCGCCAGCAGATGGGATGCGCGGCGGCCGGCGCACGGGGGTTCGGCCTTAAGGGGAAGCCCGGGGCCGACGCCTCCGCCGATGCTTCGGACAATGCGGCCGCTGGCGGCTGGCGCCGATGCGCAGCGGCGTCGCCGACGGTCCCGGATCGGCGGCGCCGCGGCCGCCCCGGATCGATCGAGGAGGCGACCTGATGACGCGCAGACCAACCGCTCCCGGCCGCTGCCCGCTGCGGGCCTCGCGCGCCGGGCTGCCGCTGGTCGCGCTGGCGCTGCTGGCGGCGCTGCCGCCGGCGCGCGCGCAGGTGGTGATCACCGGCAGCTCGATCCGGCAGATCGAGGCCAGCGGTGCGCTGCCGGTGCAGACGCTGACCCGCGCCGACATCGAACGCACCGGGGTGCAGACGGTCGAGCAGCTGCTGCGCACGATCCCGGCGATGTCCTCGTCCAGCCAGATCCAGACCGCGAGCAGCGTGGGGCTGTCCGCCTGGGGTGCGGCCGACGTGTCGCTGCGCGGGCTGGGCGCCGAGCGCACGCTGGTGCTGGTCAACGGCCAGCGGGTCGCGCCTTTCGCTGGCGGCGGCGGCACCAGCGTGAACGTCAACAACCTGCCGCTGGCGGCGATCGAGCGCGTCGAGATCCTGAAGGACGGCGCGTCGGCGGTGTACGGCTCGGATGCGATCGCCGGCGTCGTCAACTTCATCCTGAAGAGCGACTTCCAGGGGGTGGCGGTCAACGGCACCTACGGCACGCCGACCGCTGCCGGCGGCGGCCAGCAGGTTCAGGCGGGGCTGGTCGCCGGCTTCGGCGACCGCTCGACCGACGGCTACAACCTGACCGGCAGTCTGCAGTGGTCGCGCAACCGCGACCTGCTCGGTGCCGACCGCGCGTACGCGAAGACCGCGACCCGGCTGCCGTACTACGCGGCGTTCGCGACCAGCCAGGGCGACATCCAGGGCGCGTGGGCGCCGGGGGTCAACGGCGTGTCGACCGGGCAGGGGATCACCGTCGGCGGCCTGCCCTACCTCGGTGCCTGGGGCATGGGCTACGGCAACCCGATGGCCGCGCCCACCGACCGCTGCGCGGCGATCAACATGGTGCCGATGCCGCTGCCGCAGCCGGGCGACCCGCCCTCCTGCAGCTTCGACCAGGCGCCCTACGTCGGCCTGCTCGGCGCGAGCGACAACCTGTCGGCCACGCTGAGCGGCAACCTGCGCCTGGGCGCGCAGGCCGAGCTCTACGGCGACCTGCTGTGGTCGCGCACGCTGACCACACTGGCCTACCAGGCGAGCCCGCTGCGCAGCGAGTTCATGGAGCCCGACGCGCAGTTCGACCAGCAGCTGGTCGACCGCGTGCTGCTGATCCGCCCGACCAACCCGAACTACCCGGTTGCCGCCGACCACCTGAACGCGAACGGCTACGGCGCGCTGGTCGGCCAGCCGCTGGGGGTGACCGCGCGGGTGTTCGACTTCGGCCGCCGCGTAGAGCAGAACACCAGCGAGCAGCTGCGGCTGTGGGGCGGCACGCGCGGCGTGGTCGCGCAGCAGGCCTACGACCTGGGCGCGTTCTGGAACCAGAACCGGCTCAGCGCCGAGGTCAGCAGCGGCTACTTCTCGCAGGTCGGCTTCGCGCGGGTGACCCAGGATCCGACGCTCGACTGGAACCCGTGGTCGCTGACCCAGTCGCCGGCGGTGCAGGCGGCGATCGCCGGCACGCGCTACGCGGGCCCGACGCTGGACGCGAGCTCGCGCTCCTACGGCCTGCAGGCGACGCTGAGCGGCGACCTCAGCGCCTTGCCCGCGGGTGCGCTGCAGTACGCGGCCGGCGCGCAGTACCGCGACGAGCGGCTGCGCACCGACCCGGCGCCGGCGATGCTGTCGGGCGACATCGCCGGCCTGGGCGGCGCGATCGTGCCGCTGGACGTAGGCCGGCGGGTGTTCGCGCTGTTCGGCGAGCTGAACGCGCCGCTGGCCAAGGGGCTGGACCTGGGCGCCGCGCTGCGCTGGGACGACTACAGCGACTTCGGCTCGACCACCAACTGGAAGGCCAACCTGCGCTGGCAGCCGCTGCCGCAGCTGATGCTGCGCGGCTCGTACGGCACTGGCTTTCGCGCGCCGACGCTGACCGACCTGCACTACCCGGTCACGTTCGGCACCTCGGCGCAGTTCAACGACCCGGTCACCGGCCAGACGGCGCTGCAGGTCAACGAGTGGAGCGGCGGCAACCCGAACCTGCAGCCCGAGACCTCACGCCAGTTCGCGCTCGGCCTGATGCTGCAGCCGAGCAAGGCCTTCGCGTTCGGCATCGACTACTTCCAGCTCGAGGTCGACGACGTGATCGCGCAGCCGTCGACGCAGGAGGTGGTCGCGCAGGCGGCGGCCGGCAACCCGGCCTTCGTGCCGCTGGTGGTGCGCGATCCGCTGACCAACGCGATCGTGTCGACCCGCACCCAGCTGCTCAACTCGGGCGTGATCCGGATCGCCGGGCTGGACCTGAACGCCAGCTACCGGCGGCCGATCGGCCCCGGGCTGCTGTCGCTGGGGCTGCAGGGCACCTACTACACGCAGTACGAGCAGACCTCGGCCGCCGGCGTGACCACCTCGAAGATCGGCACCACCGTCGACGCGCAGGGCAACCCGGTGCCGAGCGCGACCGCCGGCCTCGACGGCTACGGCGTGGTGCTGCGCTACAAGCAGTACGCGGCCGTGACCTGGCAGCAGGGCGACTGGACGACCACCGTCGGCAACAGCTACGCGACCGGCTACCACGCCGGCTGGAACCTGTTCGGCGAGCCGACCCGGATCGGCGCGATGTCGCTGTGGGACCTGATCGTCGCCTACAGCGGCCTGAAGAACACGGTGCTGACGATCGGCGTGCGCAACCTGTTCGACACGCAGCCGGACCCGTACGTGCCCGTGTCCAACGCGTTCCAGTCGGGCTACGACCCGAGCCAGTACGACCCGCGCGGCCGCTTCGTGTTCGTCACCGCCAGCGTGCGCTTCTGACCCGCAGGGCGCGCGCCGTGCGCGGCGGTGACCGGTGGGCCGATGGGCGCGCGCCGGCCGCCGCTGCGGATGCCTACTTCGGCGCCATCCGGATCGCGCCGTCCAGGCGGATCACCTCGCCGTTGAGCATGTCGTTCTCGATGATCTGCTTGACCAGCTTCGCGTAGTCCTCGGGGCGGCCCAGGCGGCTGGGGAAGGGCACGCTGGCGGCGAGCGCGTCCTGCACCTCCTGGGGCATCGCGAACAGCATCGGCGTGCCGAAGATGCCCGGCGCGATCGTCATGTTGCGGATGCCGTTGCGCGCCAAGTCGCGCGCGATCGGCAGCGTCATGCCGACCACGCCGCCCTTGCTCGCGCTGTACGCGGCCTGGCCGATCTGGCCGTCGTAGGCGGCGACGCTGGCGGTGCTGATCATCACGCCGCGCTCGCCGGTGGGCTCGGGCTGGTTGCGACACATCGCCTCGGCGGCGACGCGGATCATGTTGAAGCTGCCGATCAGGTTGATCGTGATCACCTTGGTGAACAGCGCCAGCGAGTGCGCGCCGTTCTTGCCGACGGTCTTCTCCGCCGGCCCGATGCCGGCGCAGTTGACCAGCCCGGCCAGCTTGCCCAGCCGGGTCGCCGCGGCCACCGCGGCCTGCGCGTCGGCCTCCTGACTCACGTCGCAGCGCACGAACTCGCCGCCGATCGCCGCGGCGACCTTCTGGCCGAGCTCGACCTGCAGGTCGGCGATCACCACCTTGCCGCCATTGGCGGCGAGCATGCGTGCGCTGCCTTCGCCCAGGCCCGACGCGCCGCCGGTGACGATGAAGACCTTGCCTGCGATGTCCATGATGCATTGCTCCGTTGGGTTGAGGGGGTCGGCGGCTTCAGCCGAGCGCGGCGAAGGCGCGCGCGGTGATCTGCTCGACGCTGCCGCTGCCGTCGATCCGCCGGTAGCGCGGCGCGCGCGCGTCGCCGGTGGCGGCCCAGGCGGCGTAGTAGTCGACCAGCGGCCGCGTCTGCCGCTGGTAGACCTGCAGCCGCTCGCGCACCGTCTCCTCGCGGTCGTCGTCGCGCTGCACCAGCGGCTCGCCGGTCAGGTCGTCCTTGCCCGCCACCTTCGGCGGGTTGTACTTGACGTGGTAGGTGCGCCCCGACGCCAGGTGCGCGCGGCGGCCGCTCATGCGCTCGATGATCGCGTCGTCGGGCACCTCGATCTCGAGCACGACGTCGATCGCCACGCCGGCGTTCTTCATCGCCTCGGCCTGCGGGATCGTTCGCGGGAAGCCGTCGAACAGGAAGCCGCGCGCGCAGTCGGGCTGCGCGATCCGCTCCTGCACCAGGCCGATGATCACGTCGTCGCTGACCAGCTGGCCAGCGTCCATCACCTTCTTCGCCGCCAGCCCGAGCGCGGTGCCGGCCTTGACCGCCGCGCGCAGCATGTCGCCGGTGGAAATCTGCGGGATCGCGTACTTGCCGCAGATCTGCGTGGCCTGGGTGCCCTTGCCGGCGCCCGGCGGGCCCAAGAGGATCAGTCGCATCGATGGCTCTCCGTCGTCGGTCGCCGCCATCGGCGGCGCTGCATCCAGGCCGAGGCGGCTGGGCTGCAGCCGCGGCGCGCGGCGGCTGCGCGCCGCGCCCGTCGAGCGTAGCACGCGCCGCTTGGCGCGCGCCTTACGCCGGCCCGATCCCCTCGCGCGCGACCAGCGCGCGCACCCGCGCCAGGTCCGCGGGCGTGTCCACGCCGGCACCGGGCGCCGTCGGCCAGACCAGCACCGCGATCCGGTGGCCGTGCCACAGCGCGCGCAGCTGCTCCAGCGCCTCGGTGCGCTCGAGCGGCGCCGGCGCCAGCTGCGGGAAGCGCCGCAGGAAGCCGGCGCGGTACGCGTACAGCCCGATGTGGCGCAGCGGCGGCGGCTCGGGCAGCGCGTGGTCGTGGGCGCGGTCGCGCCGCCACGGGATCGGCGCACGGCTGAAGTACAGCGCCTGGCCGCGTGCGTCCACCACCACCTTGACGACGTTCGGGTCGAGGTAGTCGGCGCGGTCGGCGATCGGGTGCGCCGCGGTCGCCAGCGCGCAGTCGGCCGCGCGCTGCAGCAGCTTCGCGCAGCCGTCGATCAGCGCCGGGTCGATCAGCGGCTCGTCGCCCTGCACGTTGACGACGATCGCGTCGTCGCCCAGCCCGAGCAGCGCGCAGGCCTCGGCCAGCCGGTCGCTGCCGCTGGCGTGGTCGCTGCGGGTCAGCAGCGCGCGCACGCCGTGCGCCGCGCGACGCGCACCACCATCGGCAGCCCGCCGATGTCGGCCAGCGGCTTGTCGGGCAGGCGGGTCGACGCCAGCCGCGCCGGGATCAGCACCTGGAAGCGCAGCGCCGACACGGCGGCTCCGACGCCGCCGCGTCAGTCGGCGGCGTCGAGGCTGCGCGCCTCGTGCTCGGCCATCAGCGGGATGCCGTCGCGGATCGGGAAGCCCAGCCGGTCGGCCGGGCACTGCAGCTCGACCACCTGGCCGTGCTCGTCGCGCCGCGGCTGCAACGGCCCCTTGCACAGCGGGCACACCAGCAGGCCCATCAGACGGTGATCCAGGCTCATCGGCAATCGGGGCGGGGCAGGTGCTGCAGGTTGTCGAGCAGCGCGGTGATCAGCGCGGCGGGCAGGCGCAAGTCTAGCGGCACGACCCACAGCCGCGGCTCGCCCTGATCCAGCACCGCGGGCAGCTTGACCGCGTCCTTCTCGATCAGCAGCACGTCGCCCGCCTGCGCCGCCCAGGGCAGCGTGTCGAACGGGTGGTGGTCGGGCAGCGGCAGCGGCTCGATCGCCAGGCCCGCGTCGCGCAGCATCGCGAAGAAGCGCTGCGGCGCGCCCATGCCGGCGGCGGCAACCAGCGGCCGGCCGCGCAGGCGCTGCAGCGCGGCCGGATCGGCCTCGGCCCCGCGCCACCAGTCGCGCAGCCGCAGCGCACCGCGCAGCGCGCGCGTGGCCAGCGCCCCGGGCCACGCGGTGCTCGGCTGCGCGGCGTTGTAGACGACGTGGGTGTTGACCGGCAGGTGGCGCGTCAGCGGCTCGCGCAGCGGGCCGGCTGGCAGCAGCAGGCCGTTGCCGACGCCGCGCTCGTCGAACACCACCAGCTGCAGGTCGCGCGCGAGCGCGTGGTGCTGCAGCCCGTCGTCGGCGACGATCAGGTCGACCTCGGGCTGGGCCGCACACAGCGCGGCAGCCGCGGCGGCGCGCCGGCGGCCCACCCAGACCGGCGCACCGGTCGCGCGCCGGATCAGCAGCGGCTCGTCGCCGACCTCCGCGGCGGCGCTGTCCGGCTCGACCGCGCGGGTGCGCGCGCTGCGCCGGCCATAGCCACGCGAGACCACGCCGGGGCGGCGGCCGGCGGCCTGCAAGGCGCGCACCAGCGCGATCACCACCGGCGTCTTGCCGGTGCCGCCGGCGACCAGGTTGCCGACCACGATCACCGGCACCGGCAGCCGCTGCGCGCGCCGCCAGCCGAGCCGGTACGGCAGCTGGTGCGCGGCGGTGCCGGCGCGGTACAACCAGGCCAGCGGCTGCAGCAGCCGTGCGGCCGGCGACGGGCGCGGCGGCCACCACAGCCGCGCGAGCGCGGCCTCGACGCGCGCGCGCGCGGCCATCGCTCAGGGTCGCGCGCGTGCTTCGCCGGCCTGCGCGGCAAAGCTCAGGTGCGCGAGGCCCACGCGCCGCGCTGCATCGAGCACGTTGATCACCGCCTGGTGCGGGGTGGTCGCGTCGGCGGCGATCACCACCACCACGTCGGTCTTCCCGGCGCTGGCCGCGCGCAGCCCGGCGGCGAGCTGCTCGACGCTGCGCCCTTCGACCGGCTGGTGGTCGACCAGCGCGCGGCCGTCGGCGGCGATGCTGACCACGATCTGGTCGGGGCGCTCGCGCAGCCCCTGCGCGTCGGCCGCCGGCAGCTTCAGCTGCAGCTCGTTGAAGCGGGTGTAGGTGGTCGACAACATCAGGAAGATCAGGATCACCAGCAGCACGTCGATGAACGGGATCAGGTTGATCTCCGGCTCCTCGTGGCGCGGGTGGCGGCGGAAGTTCATCGCGCGGCGTCGGCGGCGGCCGGCGGCGTGCGCACCGCGAAGCGCATCAGCTGCGGCACCAGCCGCTCGGTCGCCAGCTCCATCGTCAGCAGGTATTCGTCGACGCGGCCGCGGAAGTAGCGGTAGAACATCAGCGCCGGGATCGCGATCAGCAGCCCGAACGCGGTGTTGTACAGCGCGATCGAGATGCCGTGCGCGAGCTGCTGCGGGTCGGACGCGCCGGTCGGCGCCTGCGAGCCGAAGATCTCGATCATCCCGATCACCGTGCCGAACAGGCCCAGCAGCGGCGCCACCGCGGCCAGCGTGCCCAGCGTGTTCAGGTAGCGCTCGAGCCGGTGCAGCGCGATCCGCCCGGCGCTCTCGAAGGCCTGGCGCAGCGCGTCCTCGGTGATCCGCGGCTCCTGGATCACCGCGCGCAGGCCGGTGGCGAACACGCCGCCGAGCAGCGAGTTCTCGGCCAGCTTGCCGACGACCTCGGCGCCCGGCAGGCTGCCGCGGGTGACGGTGAGCACCTCTTCGAGCAGGCTGGCCGGCGCGATCTGCGACGCGCGCAGGCTGAACAGGCGCTCGATCACGATCGTCAACGCGGCCACCGAGCACAGGATCAGCGGCCAGATCGGCCAGCCGGCGGCTTGGATCAACGATAGCAAACGGGGCTCCGATAGCTCGCCGCCGCCAGCGGGCTGCGGCGGCGCCGCGCGATTATGGGGCCGGCTCGCGGCGGCTCCGGCGTGCGCGCCAGCGATCCGCCGCCCCGCAGCCCGCGCGCCGCGCGCGCCGGAGACGGCGCACCCGCCGGCCGAAATCCACCGCAACTGTGGATAACATTGTGCGCAACCCGCCGGCGATCGCGCGCGAGCCGCAACCGTGCTGCGCATCGACTGGGTTGCCTTTTTTTTGATCAGCCGCGACCCCGTGCCCGAGGCCTGCACTCAGCCCCATCGCCGCGCTGCCACCGGTGCGCGGTCGAGCGCGCGACCGCCAACTGCGCCCGCTCATGGCTGAGCTCGACCTGGCCCCGGCGCGGCCAGCGGTGTGGGACGTGCAGCCGCTGCTGCTGGCCACCGCCGACCTGCTGCAGGCGCGCTTCGGCGCGCTCGCGGTGCGCGGCGAGCTGTCGGGCTTCAGCCGCGCGGCCAGCGGGCACTGCTACTTCGCGCTGCGCGACCTGGGCGGCGGTGCGGCGCTGCTGCGCTGTGCGCTGTTCCGGCGCAGCGCGCAGCTGCTCGGCTTCGAACTGCGCGACGGCCAGCAGCGCGAGCTGCGCGGCCGGCTCGCGGTCTACGACGCGCGCGGCGAGCTGCAGCTGATCGTCGAGCGCGCGCGCCAGCTCGGCGCCGGCGCGCTGGGCGAGGAGTTCCTGCGGCTGAGGGCGCGGCTGC
>CAZKCJ010000102.1:0-9029 GCA_964550885.1 uncultured Rubrivivax sp.
CTGCCAGGCGCTCGGCGACGCGAACCCGATCCTCGCGATCCACGACGTCGGCGCCGGCGGGCTGAGCAACGCCTTGCCCGAGCTGGTCGACGGCGCCGGGCTCGGTGCGACCTTCGACCTGGCGGCCGTGCCGGTGGAGGAGAGCGGGCTCGCGCCGAAAGAGATCTGGTGCAACGAGAGCCAGGAGCGCTACGTGCTGGCGCTCGCGCCGCACGCGCTGCCGCAGTTCGAGCAGATCGCCGCGCGCGAGCGCTGTCCGTTCGCGGTGGTCGGCACGGCCGACGACTCGGGCCGGCTGGTGCTCGAGGACGGCCCGGGCGGCGAGCGCGTGATCGACCTGCCGCTGGAGGTGCTGCTCGGCAAACCGCCGCGCCTGCACCGCGTGGTGCAGCGCGTCGCGCGCAGCGAGCCGCTGCTGCTGCTCACCGGCGTGAAGCTCGAGCAGCTCGCCTTCGACGTGCTGCGCCACCCGACGGTGGCGAGCAAGCGCTTCCTGGTCACGATCGGCGACCGCAGCGTCGGCGGGCTGAGCCACCGCGACCCGATGGTCGGGCCGTGGCAGGTGCCGGTGGCCGACTGCGCGGTCACGCTGGCCGACTTCGAGGGCGTGCGCGGCGAGGCCTTCGCCATCGGCGAGCGCACGCCGCTGGCGAGCCTGGACGCGCCGGCGTCGGGGCGGATGGCGGTGGGCGAGGCGATCACCAACCTGCTGGCCGCGCCGATCACGCTCGCGCACGTGAAGCTCAGCTGCAACTGGATGGCGGCCTGCGGCGAGCCGGGCGAGGACGCGGCGCTGTACGACACGGTGCGCGCGGTGGCGCTGGAGCTGTGCCCGCAGCTGAACATCGGCGTGCCGGTGGGCAAGGATTCGCTGTCGATGCGCACGCGCTGGACCGACGGCGGCCAGACGCGGCAGGTGACTGCGCCGGTGTCGTTGATCGTCAGCGCGTTCTGCACGCTCGATGACGTGCGCGGCACGCTGACGCCGCAGCTGCAGGCGGGGCAGACCTCGCTGATCCTGGTCGACCTGGGCGCCGGGCGGATGCGCCTGGCCGGCTCGATCCTCGCGCAGGTGCTGGGCCGCTTCGGCGACGAGGTGCCCGACCTGGACGACGCGGCGGCGCTGCGCGCGCTGGTCGCCGCGGTCAACGAGCTGCGTGCCGCTGGCGACCTGCTCGCCTACCACGACCGCAGCGACGGCGGCCTGTGGGCCTGCGTCTGCGAGATGGCCTTTGCCGGGCGCGTGGGCGTCACGCTGAACGTCGACCTGCTGGTCACCGAGGGCGACGGCCTCGGCGACAGCCGCGCCGACCACGGCGACTCGAAGAACTGGGCGCAGCAGGTCGGCGAGCGGCGGCTCGAGCTGACGGTGCGCGCGCTGTTCAACGAGGAGCTGGGCGTGGTGCTGCAGGTGCCGCGCGCGCGCCGCGACGCGGTGATCGCGGTGCTGCGCCGCCACGGCCTGGGCCGCATCAGCCACTCGATCGGCAGCACGCGTCCGGACCAGCGTGTCGAGGTCTGGCGCGACGCGCAGTGCGTGTTCGGCGCGTCGATCCGCGAACTGCAGCAGGCCTGGGACGAGGTCTCGTGGCGGATCGCGCGCGAGCGCGACAACCCGGTGTGCGCGGCCGCCGAGCACGCGGCAGCGGGCGCCGACGACGACCCCGGGCTGCACCTGCACTTGAGCTTCGACCCGGCCGAGGCGCCGGCGCTGCGCCGCCGGCGGCCGAAGGTCGCGGTGCTGCGCGAGCAGGGCGTGAACAGCCACCTGGAGATGAGCTGGGCGCTGGCGCGCGCCGGCTTCGACGCGCACGACCTGCACATGAGCGACCTGCAGGCCGGCCGCGTGCGGCTGGACGCGTTCCAGGCGCTGGTCGCCGGCGGCGGCTTCTCCTACGGCGACACGCTCGGCGCCGGCGAGGGCTGGGCGCGCTCGATCCGGTTCAACCCGCAGCTGGCCGAGCAGTTCGCCGCCTTCTTCGCGCGCCCGGACACGCTGGTGCTGGGCGTGTGCAACGGCTGCCAGATGCTGACCGCGCTGGCCGAGCTGATCCCCGGTGCGCAGGCCTGGCCGCGGTTCACGCGCAACAAGAGCGAGCAGTTCGAGGCGCGCCTCGCGCTGGTCGAGGTGCTGGCGAGCCCGAGCCTGTTCTTCACCGACATGGCCGGCAGCCGGATCCCGATCGCGGTCGCCCACGGCGAGGGCTACGCCGACTTCAGCCAGCGCGGCGATGCCGGCGCGGTGTTGCGCGCGCTGCGCTTCGTCGACCACGCCGGCCAGCCGACCGAAGCCTATCCGGCCAACCCGAACGGCAGCCCCGACGGGCTGACCGCGGTCACTACCGCCGACGGCCGCTTCACGGTGCTGATGCCGCACCCGGAACGCGTGCTGCGCAACCTGCAGTTCAGCTGGCACGCGGGCGCAGTCGACGCGCCGAGCCCGTGGCTGCGGATGTTCGACAACGCGCGCCGGGCCTTCGACTGAAGCGCCGCGGGCGCAGCGGGCGCAAGGCCGCGCCGCCGCGTCGCGACGGCGGCAGCGGGCGCGGCGCGCGGCCGACCGCCGGCGCCGGCCGGCCAAAGCGCGTGCCGCTGCGCACGCGGCGAAGCCTTGGTTAAACTGCCGCGCATGCTGCCGGCCCGCATCGAAGGCGTGGAGCACCTCGAGGAGGTGATGACGACGCCTTCGGCGGCGCTGGAGCAGGCGCTGCGCGCGCTGCCGGGCGACCTGCTGGTGCTCGGCGTCGGCGGCAAGATGGGGCCGACGCTCGCGCGGCTGGCCAAGCGCGCGGCGCCGGACAAGCGGGTGATCGGCGTTGCTCGCTTCAGCGAGCCCGGGCTGCGCGCGGCGCTGGAGCGCCACGGCGTCGAGTGCATCGCCGCCGACCTGCTGTCGCGGCCGGCGCTCGCGGCGCTGCCCGACGCGCCGAACGTGGTCTTCATGGCCGGGCGCAAGTTCGGCTCCAGCGGCAGCGAGTGGCTGACCTGGGCGATGAACGCGTACGTGCCGGCGCTGGTCGCCGAGCGCTATGCGGCGGCGCGGATCGTCGCCTTCTCCACCGCCTGTGTTTATCCGTTCGTCGACGTGAGCGGACCGGGCGCACGCGAGGACGCGCCGCTGACGCCGCCGCCGGGCGAGTACGCGAACTCCTGCGTCGCGCGCGAGCGGCTGCTGCAGCACTTCTCGCACGCGCTGGGCACGCCGGGGCGGCTGATCCGGCTGTCGTACGCGATCGACCTGCGCTACGGCGTGCTGCACGACGTCGCCCGCAGGCTGCTGGCGCGCGCCCCGATCGACCTGACGATGGGCCACGCGAACGTGATCTGGCAGGGCGACGCCAACGACTGGGTGCTGCGCAGCCTCGCGCACTGCAGCGCGCCGACCAGCGGCCTGAACGTCAGCGGCCCGCCGCTGTCGATCCGCGCGGTCGCGCAGGAGCTGGCGCAGCGATTGGGCGTCGCGCCGGTGTTCAGCGGCAGCGAGGCGTCGACCGCGTGGCTGGTCGACATCAGCGAAGCGCTGCGCTGCTTCGGCCCGCCGGCGGTGCCGCTGGCGACGATGCTCGACTGGACCGCCGACTGGGTCGCGCGCGGCTTGCCGAGCCTGGACAAGCCGACGCACTACGAAGCCCGCGACGGCAACTACTGAAGCCCCCGCCGATGCAGCGCAGCGAGATCCCCGCGGACGTGCTCGAGCAGCTGCAGCGCGGCACGGTGATCCCCGCGCACCTGCTCGCGCTGGACGCGCAGCGCCGGCTGGACGAGCGCCGCCAACGCGCGCTGAGCCGTTACTACCTCGACGCCGGCGCCGGCGGGCTTGCTGTGGGCGTGCACTCGACCCAGTTCGCGATCCGCGAGGCCGGCCTGTACGCGCCGGTGCTGGAGCTGGCGATGCGCAGCGCGCGCGAGTGGACGCCGCTGGCCGGCCGCCGGCCGCTGGTGATGATCGCCGGGCTCGCCGGGCGCACCGAGCAGGCGCTGCGCGAGGCGCGCGCGGCGGTCGAGCTGGGCTACCACGCCGGGCTGCTGAGCCTGGCGGCGATGAAGGGCGCGGACGAGGACGCGCTGATCGCGCACTGCCGCGCGGTCGCGCAGCAGATGCCGCTGGTGGGCTTTTACCTGCAGCCGGCGGTCGGCGGCATCGAGCTCGGCGCGCGCTTCTGGCGGCGCTTCGCCGAGATCGACAACGTGGTCGCGATCAAGGCGGCGCCGTTCAACCGCTACCGCACGCTGGAGGTGTTGCGCGGCGTGGTCGACGCGCGCGCCGAGGAGCGGGTCGCGGTCTACACCGGCAACGACGACCACATCGTGCTCGACCTGCTGTGCCCGTTCGTGCTGCGGCGCGACGGCGTCGACGTGCGGGTGCAGATCCGCGGCGGGCTGCTCGGCCACTGGAGCGTGTGGACGCGGCGCGCGGTGGAGCTGCTCGAGTGCGTGCGCGCGGCGCGCGCGGCCGGGGTGGCCGACGCCGCGCTACTCGCGCAGGACGCGCGGGTGACCGACTGCAACAGCGCGTTCTTCGACGCGGCCAACGGCTTCGCCGGCTGCATCGCCGGCTGCCACGAGGTGCTGCGCCGCCAGGGCCTGTTCGAAGGCATCTGGTGCCTGGACCCGGCCGAGGGCCTGAGCCCCGGCCAGGCGGCGGCGATCGACCGCGTGTACGCCGCCTACCCCGACCTGAACGACGACGACTTCGTGCGCGAGCACAAGGCGCGCTGGCTCGCGTGAGTGCGGCCGGCGCAACGCATCCCCCGCACTCACCCCGAGCACCAGAGGAGACCACCATGCCGTTTCGCCCCGTCCTGAAGGCCCTGTTCGCTGCCGCCTGCGGCCTCGCGCTGAGCGGCGCCGCCCACGCGCAGAACTGGAAGCCCGAGCGCCCGATCAACCTGATCGTGCCGTGGGCGGCCGGCGGATCGACCGACCAGGTGACGCGCGTGACTGCGGCCGAGCTGGAGAAGGTGCTCGGCCAGACGATCGTGATCGTCAACCAGCCGGGCGCGTCGGGCTCGATCGGCACCCGCAGTGCGCTCGACGCACCGAAGGACGGCTACACCTGGACCGCCGGCGCCGCACAGGACCTGGGCACCTACGAGACGCTGGGCTCGCTGCAGACGCGGATCACCGACTGGCACCTGTACCTGAACGTCGCCAACATCTCGGTGATCAGCGTGAACCCGAAGTCGCCGTACCAGAACGCGCGCGAGTTGCTCGACGCGATGAAGGCCAGGCCCGGCCAGATCAGCGTCGCCACCGCCGGCGTGACCTCGGCCGGGCACAACGCGATGGAGCTGATCAGCAAGGTCACCGGCGTGAAGTACCGCCACGTGACCTACGACGGCGGCAATCCGGCGGTGGTCGCCACCGTGGCCGGCGAGGCCGAGGTCACGACCCAGCTCGCGGTCGAGCAGGCCGACATGATCCGCGGCAAGCGGCTGCGCCCGCTCGCGGTGCTCGGCAACCGGCCGCTCGAGCTCGCCGGCTACGGCACGATTCCGCCGCTGTCGGACACGCTGCCCGGCTTCACCGCGCCGGCCAACTACTTCGGCATCTTCGTGCCCAAGGGCGTTCCCGACGAGGTCGTGAAGACGCTGGACAAGGCCTGGGCCGACGTGATCTCCAAGAGCGATGCGCTGAAGAAGTACGCGGCCAGCCGCGGCGCGCTGTTCGCGCCGCTGTACGGCGAGGCTGCGCAGAAGGCGGTGTTCCCGGCGATCCAGGCCAACGCCTGGGTGCTGTTCGAGGCGGGCAAGGCCAAGATCTCGCCCGTCACGGTCGGCATCCCGCGACCCTGAGGCGGCGCGCACGATGACCGGGCCCGATACCCAGCAGCACGCGCAGCCGCCGGGCGAGCCGGCGATCACGCCGCGCGGCGACCTGCACGACGCGATCGGCTGGATCGTGCTCGGCGCCGCGGTGCTGGTGGGCTCGATCACGATGGACCGGCTGGAAGCGCAGCACATCAACCCGTACACGGTGCCGGGCCTGCTGCCCGGGCTGCTGGCGATCGGCATGATCATCGCGGGCGGCGTGCTCGGGTTGCGCAGCCTGCGCCGCGGCGCGCTGGGCGCGCAGCCGATGCTGCCGAGCGGCGACGACCGGCGCGAGGAGCGCCGCCGCATCGGTGTGGTCGCCGCGCTGTGCGGCCTGTACGGCATCGTGCTGGTCGGCCACGGCCTGGCCTTCTGGGCGGCGTCGGCGATCTACGTCAGCGGCTCGATCCTGGTGCTGCAGCGGATGAGCCGCGACCCCGTCGAGCGCCGCTTCACCGCACGCAGCGTCGGCGCGGCGCTGGTGATCGGGCTGGCCACCGGGATCGTCGTCCACCTCGTGTTCCAGGAGCTGTTCCTGGTGCGCATGCCGTAACGCGCGCAGGGCGAAGCGATGCTCCAGGGCCTCGAGAGCTACGCGGCGGCGTTCGCCGGCTTCATGCACCCGATGACGCTGCTGTACGGGCTGGGCGGCGCCTTCGTCGGCATCGTGATGGGTATCCTGCCGGGGCTGTCGGCGACGCTGGCGATCGCGCTGCTGACCACGCTGACCGTCAAGCTGCAGCCGCACCAGGCGATCCTGGTGCTGATCTGCTCGTACGTCGGCGCGCTGTACGGCGGCTCGCGCACCGCGATCCTGCTGAACATCCCGGGCACCGCGGCCAACGCCGCGTCCTGCGCCGACGGCCACGCGCTGGCGCTGCAGGGGCAGGCCGGCCGCGCGATCGGCATCGCCACCTCGGGCGCCTTCATCAGCACGCTGTTCGGCGTGCTGTGCCTGGCCACGCTGACGCCGGTGCTGGCCGAGGTTGCGCTGTCCTTCGGCGCGTTCGAGTTCTTCTGGCTCGCGCTGTTCGGCGTGACCACCTCGGGCAGCATCGTCGGTAACGACCCGCTCAAGGGCTGGCTGATGGGCCTGCTCGGGCTGTTCCTCGCGCAGGTCGGGCAGGAGGGGCTGTACGCGTACGACCGCTTCACCTTCGGCTGGCACGAGCTCGCCGGCGGCTTCGCGCTGATCCCCGCGCTGGTCGGCGCCTTCGGGCTGGCCGAGGTGCTGACCACGCTGGCCGACCCGATCGAGCGGCGGATCGTCGACATGAAGGACTCGGTGCTGCCGCGCTGGCGCGAGATCGTCCAGTACTGGCGCACAGTGGTGCGCTCGGGCGTGATCGGCGTGGGCACCGGGCTGCTGCCCGGGGTCGGCGAGGACGCGGGCGCGTGGATGTCGTACGCGGCGGCCAAGGCCGCGAGCAAGGAGAAGGAGCAGTTCGGCAAGGGCTCGATCGACGGCCTGATGGCCGCGGAGACCGGCGACATGGCCTCGGTGCCCGGCCACATCATCCCCTGCCTCGCGCTCGGCGTGCCCGGCTCGGCGCCGTCGGCGGTGCTGATGGCGGCGATGATCATCCACGGCATCCAGCCCGGGCCGATGCTGATGATCGAGCACCCGCAGTTCGTCTACGAGGTGGTCGCGATGACCACGCTGGCGTCGATCACGATCCTGCTGTTCGGCCTGTTCGGCGTGCGCCCGCTGCTGCACGTGCTGCGCGTGCGCCGGCACATCCTGATGCCGATCGTGTTCGTGCTGTGCACGGTCGGCGCGTTCGCGACTGCGTCGCGGCTGTTCGACATCTACGCGATGCTGGCGATCGGCGTGCTCGCCTTCTTCCTGCGCCGGCGCGGCTACGAGATGGCGCCGCTGGTGCTCGGGCTGGTGCTCGGGCCGTTGCTGGACAAGAGCCTGCGCCGCGGGCTGGTGCTGTCCGACGGCAGCCTGCTGCCCTTCTTCACGCGGCCGATCTCGATGGCCTTCGCCGCGGTCACCTTCTTCATGATCCTGATGTACGTGCCGCGCTTTCGCGCAGCGATCGTGCGCCTGCGCGACCTGATCGTCGCGGTGCTGCGCGCGCCGTTCGCGCGCTGACGCAGGGCGAAACGCCGGGGCCGGGGATGCGGATCGCACTGTGCAACGAGGTGCTGCAGCCGCTGCCCTTCGAGCGCCAGTGCGCGTACGCGGCGGCGCTGGGCTACGACGGGCTGGAGCTGGCGCCGTTCACGCTGGCCGAGGATCCGGCCACGCTCACCGACGCGCAGGCGCGCGGCTTCGCGCGCATCGCCGCCGACCACGGCCTGGCGATCACCGGGCTGCACTGGCTGCTGGTCGCGCCGCCGGGGCTGTCGATCGTCAGCGCCGACGCGGCGGTGCGCGCGCGCACCGCGCAGTGGATGTGCCGGCTGGTCGAGCTGTGCGCGGCGATGGGCGCTCGCGTGCTGGTGCACGGCTCGCCGCGGCAGCGCGCGGTGCCTGCCGGGGACAGCGCCGCGGCGGCGCTGGCGCGCGCGCAGGAATGCTTCGCCCGCGCGGCGCAGGCGGCGCAGGCGGCGGGCGTGGTCTACTGCGTCGAGCCGCTGGCGCGCGCCGAGACCGACCTGATCAACACCGTCGAGCAGGCGGTGCAACTGGTCGACGCGATCGGCTCGCCGGCGCTGCGCACGATGATCGACTGCAGCGCGGCCGGCTGCAGCGAGGAGGAGGACGTGCCCGCGCTGATCCGCCGCTGGTGGCCGACCGGGCGGCTCGCCCACCTGCAGCTCAACGACCCGAACCGGCGCGGACCGGGGCAGGGGACGATGGCGTTTGCACCGATCGTCGCTGCGCTGCGCGCGGTCGGCTACGACGGCGTGCTCGCGGTCGAGCCCTTCGACTACCTGCCCGATGGTCCGGCCTGCGCGGCGCGCGCGATCGGCTACCTGCGCGGGCTGCTGGAGGCCTGAGGTGGCCGACGACAGCCCGCGCTTCACGATCCGCGCGCTCGAGCTGTTCGAGCGGCCGGTGCGGCTGCGGCTGCCGTTTCGCTTCGGCGTGGTCACGCTCACCGAGTGCCCGCAGGCCTTCGTGCGCGCGCGCATCGAGCTTGCCGACGGGCGCGGCGCGGTCGGCGGCGCGGCCGAGCTGATGGCGCCGAAGTGGTTCGACAAGAACCTGGCGCTGAGCAACGACGACAACTTCGAGCAGCTGCGCGCGATGCTGCGCGCCGC
>CAZKCJ010000103.1:0-4982 GCA_964550885.1 uncultured Rubrivivax sp.
GCGCCAGCACCTCGGTCGCGCCGCTGGCGCGTGCACGCGCCTCGGCGCTGGCTGCCAGGTCCGCCCGGCGCGGGCGCACCAGCACCAGGTCGTCGAAGCCCATCACCCGGATCGCGCGCGCCGCCGCGCCGAGGTTGCCGGCGTGGCTGGTGCCCACCAGCACGAAGCGCGTGCCGGCCGCATCCACAGCCGGCGGCGGTTGGGGTCGCGCGGGCGGCGCGTCGGGGTGCGCAGGCATCGACAACTACAATCGCGGGGAGCAGCGCCGCCATTGTCGCCGCGCCCCTTGATGCCCCGCGCGGGGCGCGCCGACGGCCATGTCCCAGAACCTGCACCCCATGCTCAACATCGCCGTGCGCGCCGCGCGCGCGGCCGGGGCGATCATCAACCGCGCCGCGCTCGACATCGAGCGGCTGCAGGTGCAGACCAAGAGCCCGCGCGACTTCGTCACCGAGGTCGACCTGGCGAGCGAGCGCGCGATCATCGACGTGCTGCTCGAGGCCTACCCGGACCACTCGATCCTCGCCGAGGAGTCGGGCCGCACCCGCGGCGCGCGCGACAGCGACTACCAGTGGATCATCGACCCGCTGGACGGCACCACCAACTTCATCCACGGGCTGCCGACCTACGCGGTGTCGATCGGCCTCGCGCACCGCGGCCAGGTCGTGCAGGCGGTGGTCTACGACCCGGCGCGCAACGACCTGTTCTACGCGTCCAAGGGCCGCGGCGCGTTCCTGAACGATCGCCGGCTGCGGGTCAGCCGCCGCTCGCGGCTGGCCGACGCGCTGGTCGGCACCGGCTTCCCGTTCCGCAAGGGCGACAACTTCCAGCGCTACCTCGAGATGTTCGAGCAGGTGATGCCGCGCTGCGCCGGGCTGCGCCGCCCCGGCGCGGCCGCGCTCGACCTGTGCTACGTCGCCGCCGGCTGGTACGACGGCTTCTTCGAGATCGGGCTGCAGCCCTGGGACCTCGCCGCCGGCTCGCTGCTGGTGACGGAAGCCGGCGGGCTGATCGGCAACTTCACCGGCGAGGCCGACTACCTGCACCAGCACGAAGTGGTCGCGGGCACGCCTCGGATCTACGGCCAGCTGGTGCAGATGCTCGCGCCCTTCAGCCGCTTTGCCGTCACTGCCGGCCCGGCCGCCGCCGACGCTGCCGTCGGCGACTGAGCCGGCGACTCGTTCAACGACCGGGTAGACCCGCGCGCAGCGGTCGCGGCAGCGAGACCGCTGCCGCGGATCGCAGCCTCGACGCCTCAGCCAGCGACCACGCACGCGCCACCGGGCTCACCCCTGGCAGCTTCGCGCCGGTTGCCGCAGTCGATCGTGATCGTGCTCGCCGATGTGCCGCTGCCCGGCACGGCGCTCAACCCCGCCGCCGCACCCGCCCCGGCAGGCACGCGCACAGCGCCAGCACCCACTGCACGCTGGTCAGCGGCGTGATCATGCCGACCAGGCCGTCGGACGCGAACGGCCCGCTCTCGTCGAGTGCGAACGGCACGAGCCCACGCGCGATCGCCGCGATCCAGCCCAGCACCGACCCCCAGCCCGGCGACCGCGCGGCGCGCGCGAGGCGGAGCACGCCGCCGCCGGTGTACTGCACTGTCGCCAGCGCCGACGCAATGCAGGCCAGCCACAGCGCGCGCCAGCAGAACACCACCAGCGCCGGTTCGGCGCCGTTCATCGCCAGGTTCACGCCGAGCAGCGCAGCCACGCCGCCCACTGCGACCAGCGTCTGGGTGACGATCCAACTGGCCAGCGCCAGACGCAGCCGGCGGGGCGCCGGCCGCGTGGCGATCCGATGCAGCCGGCGAGGGGCCGGCCGCCACGCGCGGCATCGATCGGCGCTGCGCGCTGCGACGGCTTCGCTGCCAGGGGGTCGGCAGCGCGCTCCACCCACTGGCCGGCCGCCGTGCGCGCGGCAGCCGAACGGCGCCCGGTCGACTTCAGCTCACGCGAAAGTCGATCACCACGCCTTCGCTGTCGCGCTGCCGGTACTCGAGCGTGACCCGGTCGCCGTAGCGGTTGGTGATCTGCGCCAGCAGCGGGATCGGATCGTGGTCGTTGACGAAGCGCATCGTCTCGCCGGGCTGCAGCGCGTCGAGCGCGCCGAAGATCGCGGCGTGCCGGAAGCGGCGCGCGATGCCGCGCGCGTCGAACGGGTAGATCGAGTCGGGTGACAGATGCATGTGGCCGGCAGCCATGGCGGGTCCTTTCGTTTGCAGGGGCGGAAATCAGGTTCGGGGCACGGGCACGGCGGCGTCACCGCCGCCGGGCAGCCCGCGGCGGCGGCGCATCGCGTCACCGATGCGCTGCAACGCGCTCGGGTCGAGCAGGCGCTCGGCCATCGGCAGCACCTCGGCCTCCTCGAAGGCGATGTGGCCGGCGTAGGCGTCAGCGAAGCCCTGCACTTCGGCGGCATCGAGCCGGGCGGGCTCGCCGCCGGCGACCGTCTGCAGCGTGCGCCGCAGCGCCGCCCAGCGCCGGTCGAGCGCGTGGTGGTCGGTGCGCACGCGCTCGCTCATCTGCCGCAGGCACACCGCATCCGAGCCCGCCATCGCCTCGATCAGCGCCGGGAACAGGTCCTGCTCCTCGTCGGCGTGATGGTGGACCGCGGCGGTGTCGAAGTAGCGCAGCACCGCCTGCGCGGCGTCGCGCGCGGGCGCGTCGCTGCCGTGCGCAGCCAGGTGCGGCACCAGCCGCGCGAGGGTCGCGCACTGGCGCTCGACCCGGCGATGGCATTCGGCCAGCATCACCAGCGGCGCGTCGAAGCTCGGTGCGACCGCCGCGCTGCCCGGCGCCGCGATCTGCGGGATCAGCGCCATCGCTGCCAAGCCCCGGCCGACCGCGTGCGCTGCCGGCTGCCGGCAGCGGCTTCGGGCCGGCACGACCGCGCACACGCCGGCCGCGCGGTGCCGTTGCAGACGCACGGCGGATCGACGACGGACTCGGCTGAGCACATGCGGACACTTTAAAGATGCGCGCATGATACTTCTTTGCGATTGTGGCTGTCCAGCGCGCCCGTGGCTCCCAGCTCCGCTGCCGGTGACGCACGCCTGCCCGCCGGGCTGTTGGGCGACCGGACAGGCGTGCGCTGCGCGCCAGACTGGCCCGCACGCGCGTCCGCTGGCGCGCTCCAGGCTGCACGCCGCTGACCGCTGCGCGCCGCCGCCGCGGGCGCCCGACCGCGCGGCTGCGCGTCAGCCCACCGGCAGCGCGCTGCGCGAGCGGCCGAACACGGTCAGTGCCGCGCCGATCGCCGCCACGCCGGGCAAGGCCAGCAGCGCCAGCCCCCAGTCGAGTCGGGTCTGGCCGGTGCGCGGGTCGAAGCTGGTGCAGCTCAGCGCGGTCTGCCCGGGCACGCGGTAGCTCGGGATGAACACGCCGCGCAGCTCCCACAACAGTTCGCGCATGCGCCGCTCGTCACCCGGGCCGCCCAGCAGCGCGCGCACCACGCGGCCATCGGCCAGTCCGAGGACCAGCGCCGGGTGGTCGTACTGGCCGCTCTGCGGGTCGCGTCGGTACCAGAAGTCGAGCGCGCCGGCGACCCGTGCGACCGCCTCGCGCTCGGCCACCGCGAAGGACCAGTGCGGTGAGCCGGCGACGCCGATCGCCTGCGCCTGCGCCTGCAGGTCGGCGATCGTGTCGGCGTCGTCGAAGCTCAGCGCGAGCACGCGGTAGTCAGCCCCCAGGCCGCCGACCTCGGCCGCCGAGTCGCGCACCCACTCGAGCAGCGGCGTGCACACCCCGGTGCAACGCCGGTAGAAGAAGGTCACGAGCAGCGGTTGGTCGGCGGCCAGTTCGCTCACGCGCAGCGTGCGGCCATCGGCCAGCTGCAACTGGATGTCCGGCACCACGCGGTCGGCGAGCCGGCTCTCGGCGCGGCTCACACCGACGTCGCCCGATGGCACCGCGGCCGACAGGGTCGGCGGCGCGGCCGCCTGCGCGGCCGCCGATGCGATCGCCGGTCCGGCCAGCGCCAGCGTGAGGGCCGTCAGCAGCCGCCGCAGCACCGGCCTGCGCCCCTCAGGCCGGCGCCCGCAGCGCCCGGACCCAGCTGCGGCCGATCTCGACGATGTACAGCAGGAAGCCGAGCAGGAACAGCGACGCGAACACCGCGCCGATCCCGGCCAGCGTGCTGCCCTGCGCGACTTCGGCCGGGTAGATCGCGTAGCGCCGCGGCACCGAGTACGCGCCCGACAGGTAGAACATCAGGAAGAAGCCGTAGGCGCCGATCACCATCAGCGCCGCCAGCAGCTTGTGGTAGCCGGTGCTCTGGGGCGCGGCCGCGAGCTCCTGGCACACGTGGTAGTAGTAGCCGACGACCAGGAACACCAGCCCGGCGACCATGTAGGTGTGGAAGTGCGCCGGCACCCACAGCGTGTTGTGCAGGTGCAGGTTGAGCGTGATCGTCGAGTCGATCACCGCGCCCATGCCGCCGATCGCCCAGCCCATCAGGCCGAGCATGAACAGCAGCGACGTGAGGTTCCAGCGCATCCGCGCGCGGTACACGAGCAGCAGCGCGCCGAAGATCGTGACCACCGCCGACGGGATCGCGCTCGCATAGGACGCGACCTGGCCGATCACCTGCAGCGCGCCCGGCTGCACGAAGTCCATGTACAGGTGGTGGAAGTAGGCGACCAGCACGATCAGCAGCACCGTGTTCCAGGCGATCACGACCACGTTGGTGGTCTTCCACGGGCGCCCGGCGTAGTCGGGCAGCGCGTCGTAGACCAGCGCGACGCCCAGGTACATCGCCAGGTTCACCAGCGTGTGGCCGAAGAAGAAGATCAGGTTCTTCATCAGCAGCGCGTCGGTGGGCGCGCCGGTGAACAGCTCGAGGTAGAAGAACGCGAGCACGATCACGCCGGCCAGCATCGTCGCGACCGACGCGATCAGGCCGACCGTCGCGATCAGGATCGCCGGCGGCAGCTTGGGCTCTCTGCGCCCGGCCAGGTAGTGCCAGCCCAGCGCCTGCGCGAG
>CAZKCJ010000103.1:4992-8343 GCA_964550885.1 uncultured Rubrivivax sp.
CCAGGTCACGCCGAGCACCGTCAGGCACAGCAGGAACACCACCGCCGACCACAGCGGCCACTCGCCCTTGAACGGCAGCGGATAGAGGAAGTACCAGCCGGCGGCGAAGCGGCCGAAGAGCACGCACGCCAGCAGCAGCAGCACGCCCAGCACCGTGCCGTAGATCGCGATCCGCCCGACCGCCGGCGACGGCTGCACGTAGCGGGTCAGCATGTGCGCGGTGCAGGCCATCGCGGTCACGTACCACAGGCCGGCCATGCCCACGCCGTGCAGCGTCATCATCGGGTAGAACCAGCCCTGCAGCTCCTGCAGCGCGCCGGACTGCACCGTGCGCATGTAGATGCCCAGCAGGATCAGCACGGGAAACAGGACGAAGGTGATCCCCATCCAGTACAGGGTCTGAGATTTCACGGCTCGCATCGCGGGTCTCCGGATCACTTCATTCGACGCTCAGGCCGGCCTGCATCACGTGGTGCCCGGCGGCGCAGTACTCCAGGCACAGCACCTTGTACTGGCCCGGTTCGGCCAGGCGCACGAACAGCCGGTTGACGAAGCCGGGCATCGCCTGGGTCTGCGCGACGATGTCGCGCTGCGGGCCGTACAGGCCGAAGCCGTGGTTCACGTCGAGCGCGGTCACGCGGAACTCCACCGTCGAGCCCGCCTTCAGCTTCAGCTGCGCCAGCGTCGGCACGCGCCCGATGTCGGCGACGCTGACGATCGGCTCGTCGGAGAACACGAACTCGTACTGCCGCGCGGCCACGTACACCACCCGGTCGGCCTGCTCGTTCGCGCGCGGGTACGGGTGCAGCGGCAGCGTCGACGCGAGCAGCACGACGACGATCGCGGTGGCGACCAGGAAGAACACGCGGCGCACGCCGTAGGCGCGCTTGACGTCGACCTCGGTCGGCTCGCGCGAGCTCGACATCACCCACGCGAACACCGCGGCGACGACCACCGCGATGATCAGGAACAGCGTCAGCGCGGTCGTCTGCACCGGACCCAGCACCGGCGGCGGCAGCGGCTGCGCCGCCGGCGCCGGCGTCGCCCCGCCCGCGCCGCCGGTCGTGCGCAGGTAGGCGATCAGCCCCTGCACCTGCGCCTCGGACAGGCCCAGGTTCGGCATCGGGATGCGGTTGTGCTTCTCGTACAGCTCGACGACGATCGGATCCTTGGCCTCGAGCATCTTGTCCGGCGCGGAGATGAAGCGCTGCAGCCAGTCTTCGCTGCGCCGCTCGGTCACGCCGCGCAGGTCGGGCCCGATCCGGTCGCCGGCGCCGATCGTGTGGCAGGCGGTGCACTGCTGCTCGAACAGCGCCTTGCCGTCGGCCGCCGGATCGGCGCGTACGCCGGCGCTCAGCCCGAATACCGCTAGCACGATCAGCAAGGCGTGACGAATCATTCTCATGACTCCAACAGGGTCAATCGGGAAGACAGGCGCGTGCGGGTCGGTGCCGGTGGCGGCCAGGCCCGTGCGCAGGTGCGTGCGCGTCACCGGCAGCCCCTGCGCACTGGAACGCGGGCTGCACGCTGCGCGCGCGCCGCCTCGGGGGATGTTGATCGCGATGTCATCGGCTACGAGGTCTGCTCAGGTGCCTGCGCGGACCATTTGCTGCCGATTGAAGTGAAGTTGCAGCGCTGCTGCACTCGGTGTCATCCCAGGTAGGCCTTACCCGGTGACGATACCCGCCAACGCGCATCCACGCGCGTGCGCCGCGCGCACGACCACGCTGCGGGCATGCGCGCTGCGGTTGCCGAGTGTCGACGCGTCGCTGTGCACCGAGCGCGTACCGACCGCGGCTCGGTACCGCGCACGCTCATGCGCGAAGCAACGGCAGCAGCATCGCTCGCGAGCCACTGCGCGTGCGCGCCCGGCTCAGCGGCCCGCGCGCGCTGGCTGCCGATCCTGCGTGCGCGCGTTCACACGCCTGGCAGCCTGTTGCGCGTGATCTTCGAGCTGCGCCGTCCCCGCGTGGATGCGTCGACGCAGACGTCGCTCAGCCGCCCTGCGCCCGCCCCGCGCGCGCACGCCGGCGCAAGGGCCGCAGCGCGCGGCCGCAACCCTCAGACCGAGCGTCGGTGCGCCTGCGCGCGCAAGCTGCAGGCCGCGCCAGAGCTCTTCACGCCGAGCCGGCGCAGCAGCGTCTGCAGCGGGCACAAGCGGGTGAACGAGCTCTGCAGCAGGTTGAAGCCGACGAAGGCCGTCAGCCACAACCAGTTGGACGACTGGTACGCGGGGCTCGCCGCCGCCCCCAACGCGAGCGAGACGAGAATCACGGTGCCGGCAAAGGCGCGGATGATGTTTTCCAGACTCATGGCAATGGCTCCTGATCGCATCGATGGCAGTGGTGGCGGCTGTGCGAGCGCGCTGAACGCGTGCCCCGCGAACTGCAGGATGCCCGTTGGTGCGGCGCCTGTCTGCCACCTGGGTAGCGCAGCTGCAGCTGGTGCCGTCGGCAAAGGCAGGCGATGAGCCAGTCGACGACGCTGCGGCAGGCGCTGCTCGACCGCTTCGCCGTGTTCGCGACGATGCCGCCGACAACGCTCGATGCGGTGCTGGCCGCCGCCACGCTTCGGCGCGTGCCGGCGGGCACGCGCCTGTTCGAGCGCGGCATGCGCTGCGGCGGCTTCCCGCTGCTGCTCGACGGCAGCGTGCGCGTGAGCAAGACTTCGGTGGCCGGGCGCGAGATCCTGCTGTACCGCGTCGGCCCCGGCGAGGGCTGCGTGCTGTCGGGCAGCTGCCTGCTCGGGCGGATCGACTACGACGCCGAAGGCGTGGCCGAGACCGAGGTGACGCTGCTGTCGCTGCCGCCGCAGCTGTTCGACGAGCTGATCCTGCAGCACGCGCCGTTCCGCCGCTTCGTGTTCGGCCTGGCCGCGACGCGCTTGGCCGAGATGATGGAGCTGGTCGACGAGATCGCCTTCAAGCGGCTGGACGCGCGGCTCGCGCGCCTGCTGCTGCAGCGCGCGCCGGTACTGCAGAGCACCCATCAGGCGCTGGCCGACGAGCTGGGCAGCGTGCGCGTGTTCGTCAGCCGGCTGCTGCGCAGCTTCGAGGAGCGCGGCTGGGTGCGGCTCGAGCGCGAGCGCATCACGGTGCTGGACACGCAGGCGCTGCGCGAGTTCGCACAGGCCTAGCCCGGCGCGGGTCCAGTGCGCTGGCCGCCGCCGGGGTCTGCTGCCCGCTGCCGACCGCGGCCGCGCGTGCGGCGCTGCGGACACCGCTGCAGCGCCGCACGGATCGGCGCGCCCAAACGAAAGACCGTTGCCCCCTGCGGGCGGCAACGGTCTTGCGAGATGGTTGGCGGAGTGGACGGGACTCGAACCCGCGACCCCCGGCGTGACAGGCCGGTA
>CAZKCJ010000103.1:8417-9017 GCA_964550885.1 uncultured Rubrivivax sp.
GGCGATTATATGGGCAAGCGCACCGCCGCCAGCCGCTGCAGCACCTGCTCGCGGTCGAAGCCCTCGAGCACCGCGTCGAGCGACGGCGTCTGCACCCGGCCGCACACCAGCACGCGCACCGCGTGCGCGAGCTGCGGCATCTTCAGCCCGTGCTCGGCCAGGGTCTGCTGCACGGCGGCGGCAATCGCCGCCTGGTCCCACGCCACCTCGGCCAGCCGCGCGCGCAGCGCGACCAGCGCCGGCGCCACCTGCGCGGTCACGTGCGCTTGCACCAGCTCGGCCGGCGGGCGCACCGGCACGAAGTGCATGCCGATCCAGTCGGCAAGCTCGACCAGGGTCGCGCAGCGGCTCTTGTACAGCGCGCACAGCCGCTGCAGCCGCTCGTCGGCCGCGGCCGCGATGCCGCGTGCGGCCAGGCGCTCGGCGACCAGCGGCGCCAGCAGCGCGTCGGCGCTGTGCTTCAGGTGGTGCGCGTTGACCCAGTCGAGCTTAGCCGGGTCCCACTGCGCGGCGTGCCGCGCGAGGTGGCTGCCGTCGAACCAGCCGACCAGCTGCGCGCGCGTGAACAGCTCGTCGTCGCCGTGGCTCCAGCCCAGCCGC
>CAZKCJ010000104.1:0-4442 GCA_964550885.1 uncultured Rubrivivax sp.
CTTCGGGCTGCGCCCTCCGGTATGAGCCCTTCGGGCGGCCGGGCGGGCTCATGGCGTGGCGGTGCTCAGCGTGGTCTGCAGGCCGGCGTCGTGCGTGAACCTGAAGCGCGAGGTGATCACGATCTGGTCGGCCTCGCGGCGCATCGCCGCGGTGAAGGGGCCGAAGGGCGCGGCCGCGCGCACGATCGCGACCGCGCGCTGGTCGAGCAGCCGCTGCGCCGAGCCGCGCACCACCTCGGCGTCGACCACGCGGCCGGCGGCGTCGATGGTCACGTTCATCGTCAGCTCGCCGTAGAGCTTGCGGCCGGCGTGCGTGGGGAAGTCGCGCGTGCCGCGGTCCTCGATCTTGCGCCGCAGCGCGTCGTAGTACAGCGCGTACACCTGCTCGCGCGTGGCCGGGCTGATGTAGCGCTTCTTCGGCCGAGCGTTCTCGTCGTTGATGCGCTTCTCGATCTCGGCCAGCAGCTTGTGCAGCTGGCGCCGGCGCTCCTCCTGCTCCTGCTCCTGCGGGTCGCCGGCCTCGCGCTGCGGATCGGGCGGCGGCAGCGCGGCGAGCTCGCGCCGGATCTGCGCGAGCAGCTGCTGCTGCTGCTGCAGCAGCTGGTCGATGCGGCGGCGCGAGTCGACCGGCGCATCGCCGAGCTCGAGCTGCTGCGCCGGCGGCAGCGGCGAGGTCGCGCGGCCGCTTTGCGCCTCGCCGCCGCCGGCCAGGTTGGCCTGGGCGATCGCCTGCGCCTGCGTCGGCGCCTCGTCCGAGCGCGCGTTCACCAGGATCACCTCGAGCGGGGTGTCGCGAAACAGCCGGCTCGCCCCCACCGGGTCGACGAAGCGCAGCCCGAGCACCGCCGCGTGCGCCCCCACCGACGCGATCAGCGCCCACTGCAGCGGGCTCGCGCGCCACCCGGCCATGCGCTCGCGCTTCAGCCGGTTGCCGCGGAGGCGGCGGCGGGGTCGGCGGCGGGCCCGGCCGCGGCATCGACCGTGGGATGGCCCGCGGGCTCGGTCACGACCGCGGCCGCGGGACCGCGCGGACTGGCGGCCGTCGGCGCGTCGGCGCCGCCAGTCGCCGCTTGCGCCGCCGCCGTGTCGTCCAGATCGATCGCCAGCCGCAGCGCGCCGGCGCCGGCCGCGCCGGCGTCTTCGTCGGCGCCGTCGTCGCCGTCGGCCTGGGGCGCGGCCGGGCTCGCCAGCCGCTCGACCAGCGCCGCGTGCAGCTCCAGCGTCAGCAGATCGATGCCGACGACGCGCGCCCGCAGCGGCGTGCCGCGCGCGAAGCCCTCGGTGCCGGGAACGCGGAACACCAGCGGCAGCGTCTGTGCGCGCACCAGCCCGTCCTTCAGCGCGGCGGCTTCGAGCTGGCCGACCTGCTGCTGCTGCAGCCAGCGCAGCGTCCAGTAGCGCTCGACGTCGCGCTGGAAGTCGCCGTAGCCGGTGTACGCGGCGTCGAAGGCCGACAGCAGCGCGAACAGCTCGGCGTCGCGCGGCTTGAAGGGCGCGGCCAGCGCCGCGGTGCGGCCGTGGCGCGCGCAGGCGATGATCTGCCACTGGTTGACCAGGTCGACGTAGCGGCGCAGCGGCGAGGTCGCCCATGCGTACTGCGCGACCCCGAGGCCGGCGTGCGGCAGCGGCTTGGTGCCCATGCGCACCTTGACGCCGGGCGCCAGGCTCGCCTGGCTGCGGTACAGCCCCGGCACGCCCAGCTCGGCCAGCCACGCGCCCCAGCTGCTGTTGGCCAGGATCATCGCCTCGGACACGATCCGGTCCAGCGGCGCGCCGCGCTCGCGCGGCACGATCGTCACCTGCTCGTCGCCGGTGGGCTCGCTGCCGTGGGGGTCGAGGCGGAACGCGTAGTCGGGCCGGGTGAAGGTCTCGGGCCGGCCGCGCACCAGCTCGCGCCGCGCCTGCAGCGCGCCGGCGAGCTTCCAGCAGAAGGCGAGCTCGGCGGCGTGCGCGAAGTCGGCCGGCGCCTCGCCGGTCAGCGCCGCCTCGGTGATCACCGCGTCGAGCTGATCGTGGCGCAGGTTGGTCGCGATCGGCACGCGTTCGAGCCGGGTCTCGGTCGCGCGCGGCTGCAGCGTCGCCTCGTCCAGCGTCACGTACAGGCTCACCGCCGGGCAGGCGCGGCCGGCGTCCAGCGTGCAGGCCTGCACCACCTCGTCGGGCAGCATCGTGATCTTCCAGCCCGGCAGGTACACGCTGGACAGGCGCTCGCGCGCGATCCGGTCCAGCTCGGAGCCCGGCCCGAACGCGAGCCCCGGCGCGGCGATGTGGATGCCCAGCACCACCGTGCCGCTGCCCAGCCCCTGCACCGACAGCGCGTCGTCGATCTCGGTGGTCGCCGCGTCGTCGATCGAGAAGGCCTGCACCGGCGCCAGCGGCAGCTGCTGCGGCGGCGCCGGCAGCGCCACCGCCGGGAAGCCGGTGCCCTTGGGGAACGCGTCGAACAGGAAGCGGTGCCAGTGGAACTGGTACGCGCTGCCGATCGCGCCGGCCTGCTGCAGCAGCGCCAGCGGCGCGCGCTGCGTGCGGTGGCTCGCCTCGACCAGCGCCTTGTACTCGGGGCCGTTCTTGTCTGGCCGGAACAGCACGCGATACAGCTGCGCGCGGATCGGCTCCGGGCAGCGGCCGGCGGCCAGCTCGTCGGCCCAGTGCTCGGCCAGCTCGGCCTGCTGGCGCTTGCGCTCGATTGCCGCCAGCGCCGCCTTCACGGTCTCGGCCGGCGCCTTGCGAAAGCGCCCCTTGCCGACCCGGCGGAAGTAGTGCGGCGCGTCGAACAGGCCCAGCAGCGCCGCGGCCTGCTCGAGCGCGCCGGCGCCGTCGCCGAAGTAGTCGCGCGCCAGCTCGGCGAAGCCGAAGTCGTCGTCGGGCGCGAACTCCCAGGCCAGGTCCAGCTCGATCTGCTGCGCCTGCTGTTGCGCCTGTGCGAGCAGCTCGGCCGGCGCCGGCGCGTCGAAGCGCAGCAGCACGTTCGCCGTCTTGACCTTGACCCGCCTGCCCGAGTCGAGCTCGAGCTGGCACGAGCTGTCGCCCTGCGACATCAGCCGGCCCGCGTGGAAGCGGCCCGCGTCCTCGAACAGCGCATACATGGGCGCGATTGTCGCCCGAGGGCGGGCGCCGCCCTCGGGCGCCGGCCGGCGCCGGCCCAGCGGCGCGCTGGCCGGGCCCGACCGGTCCGTGCGCGCTTGAAGCCGCGCGCCCGATCGGTGTGCGCGTGCGCTTCAGCCGCGCGCCAGGGAGCGGCGCCGCGTGTACGCACCCAGCGCTGCCACGCCCGCGAGCAGCAGCGCCCAGGTCGACGGCTCCGGCACCGACGCGACCACCAGCGTCACGTCGTTCGCGTTGTAGACCACGTCGAAGCCAACGCCGGCGCCGAAGCCCTGCGGCGTCAGCGCGTCGAAGCTGCTGTTCCCCAGCCGCTGCTCGAAGCTCAACACCGCGAAGCGCTCGCCCAGCACCGGCGTGTAGCCGGCGTTGATTACGTGCAGCGTCCCGGCCAGCGTCACGTCGCCGTTTACCACCAGCCGGTCGAAGCTGGCGGCGCTCGCCAGCTCGATGTCGATCGAGCCGGCGGCCTGCTGCGTCAGGTCGCCGGCGAGCGTGAGCAGGCCGACGCTGTTGCCGGGGCCGATGCGGCCGGCGTTGACGATGTCGCCGCCCGCGTGGGTGGCAATCGTGCCGTTGCCGGCGAACACGCCCGCGTTGGTGAAGTTCTGCGCGTTGCCGACGAAGGTGGCGCCGGCCCCGACCTGCAGCGTGCCCTGGTTGGTCATCGCCGCGCTCACCTGCAGCGTGCCGGCGTCGACGTTGACGGTGCCGGTGTTGTTGAAGACGACGTCGATCGTCGTGGTCGCGTTGCCCTGCTTGTTGTAGGTGCCGGCGTTGTTGAACGCGTTGGTGCCCGAGTAGCTCTGGACCAAGGCGTCGAAGGCGTTGGTGTCGTTCCACGCGCCGCTGTTGTTGATCGTCGCGCTGCGGAAGACGATGCGGTTGTTGCTGGCCGCGGTGTTGCCGCTCCAGGTCGTGTTGCCGACGTTGAGCACGCGCCCGCCGCTGAGCTCCTTGTTGGTCGGGCCGGTGATCGAGAGCGCGCCGACGACGGTGGTGCTGGCCGCGCCGCGGATCTCGCTGCCGGTCCACGTCACCGGGCCGGCCAGCGTGTGGTCGGCGCCCTGCAGGTTGCCGCCGCTCAGCAGCAGCGGGGTGGAGAGCGTGCCGCCGTTGAGGTTGACGAAGTTGTAGCTCGACGAGCCGCTGATCTCGGTCGTGCCCTCGCCGGTGATGCTGGCCGCGTTCAGGTTGTGTGTTCCGGTGTTGAAGTCGAGCACCGCGCCGGCGGCGACGGCGAACGCGCCGGTGCTGGTGCCGCCGCCGGTGAAGCGCATGCGTGCGGCGTCGACGTTGACGGTGCCGGTGTTGTTGAAGACGACGTCGATCGTCGTGGT
>CAZKCJ010000104.1:4542-8956 GCA_964550885.1 uncultured Rubrivivax sp.
TTGGTCGGGCCGGTGATCGAGAGCGCGCCGACGACGGTGGTGCTGGCC
Organism: uncultured Rubrivivax sp.; assembly: GCA_964550885.1. GTDB lineage: Bacteria > Pseudomonadota > Gammaproteobacteria > Burkholderiales > Burkholderiaceae_C > Rubrivivax. The sequence goes on from CAZKCJ010000104.1 coordinate 4,591, forward strand.
GCGCCGCTGATGCTGCCGGCAGTCCAGTCCGATGGACCGGTGACCGCGAGGCCGAAGGCCCCCAAGATCGTGCCGCCGCCGAGCAGCAGGCCGTCGATCGTGGTGTCGGCGGCCAGCGTGGCCGCGCCGGCGTTCAGGACCGCGCGGTCGCCGGCGCCGGGCACGCCGGCGGGCGTCCAGTTGGCGCCGTCGGCCCAGCTGCCGTTGCCGCCGAACCAGGTGTGGTCGCCGGCCAGGGCCGGGGTTGCCGCGAACGCGGCCGAGATGAGGGCGCTCAGGGTGTGCAGGGCAAAGCGGGGCTTCATCGGGAATCGCTCCTTCGCATTGGGGATGGGTGCGAAGGTAGGCCTGCAGCGGCGGCTCGACCATCCTCAAACGCGGACCTACGACCCCCTCATCTGCGGGGGGTCCGGCCGCGGCCCAGCGCCCGGCGCCTTAAGATGATGCGACGTTGACCACACCGCACGAAGGGTTCCCCGCGATGGCGCCACGGCCGCCAGCGCACGCCGACCCCGGGCTGATCGAGGCGATCTACCGCTGCGTGCTCGAGCCCGAGGGTTGGCCCGACGTGATGGCCCTGCTCGAGCAGGCCTTTCCGTCGAGCGCCCAGACCTTCTACTTCCTGCAGCGCGACACCGGTCAGGTGCGACCGGTGTGCCTGCGCGGCATCGACCGGGGGCTGCTGCGGTACTTCGACGAGCTGTACTTCGCGCCCGACAACCCGTGCATGTGGGTGTCGCAGCAGCAGCACCGGCCGGGGGTGGTGCGCACCAACGAGCGGCTCGAGGCGCGCCTGGGCCGCGCCGGCGACCTGTACCGCTCGGCCTACTACCACGAGTGGCTGAAACCCCAGGGGCTGCACTTCATGATCGGCAACACGCTGGTCGCCGACGGCGGGCTGGTCGGCAACATCACGCTGATGCGGGGCGCCGACATGTCGACCTTCAGCGCCGTCGAGGTGCGCCGCTTCGAGCGGCTGACCGCGCACATGCAGCGGGCGCTGCAGGCCGGCTTCAGCGTCGAGACGCAGGCCGCCGGGCATGCGCCCTGGGCCGGGCTCGCAGCGCTGCCGGGACCGGTCGCGCTGGTGACGCCACAGCTGGACCTGCGCTTCGCGAACCCGCCGATGGAAGCGCTGCTGCGTCGGTGCGGCGCGCTGACGCTGCGCGCCGGCCGGCTGGGCGCCATCGACGCCGGCGGCCAGCTCCGGTTGGTGCAGGCGGTGCGCGCCGCGATCGATGCGCCGGTCGCGCCGGTGTGGCTGCCGGGCCCTGCGGACGGGGTCGACCTGCTGCTCGACGTGAGCCGGGTCGCGCTGCGGCCCGGGTGCTACCTGCCGCTGCGGCCGCTGGTGCTGCTGGCGGTGCGGCGCAGCGCGGTCACGCCGCAGGAGCTGCAGCAGGTGCTGCGCGAAGCCCACGGCTGCACCCGCTCGGAGGCGGCGCTGGCCGCGCAGCTCGCGCACGGGCGCGCGCTCGGCGACGCCGCGGCCGCGCTCGGCATCACCTACGGCTCGGCCCGGACCTACCTGAAGGCGCTGTTCCTGAAGCTCGAGGTCCACACCCAGGCGCAGCTGGTGGCGCTGCTGGGCCGGCTCGGGCAGGCCTGATCGGCGACGGGCGGCGCGGCGGGCGGGATCTGCGGGCGCGCAGCCCCGGCCGCGCCGCTGCCGCCGGCGCGATCCCATTGCCGGCCGCAGGCCCGCGACCGCGCGGCTGCCGCCCGCTACACTCTTCGCGTTCCCGAACTTCATCGAAGGAGTCACGCATCATGGATCGTCGTTCGCTGATCAAGCAGGCCGGCCTTGCCGGCGTCCTCGCCGCCGGCGTCGCCCCGGCGGTGCACGCGCAGGCGGCGGTGCGCTGGCGCCTGGCGACCAGCTTCCCGAAGTCGCTGGACACGCTGCACGGTTGCTCGGTGAAGTTTGCCGAGACCGTCAAGGACCTGTCGGGCGGCAAGTTCGAGGTGTCGGTGCACGCCGCCGGCGAGCTGATCCCGGCCTTCGGCATCGTCGACGCGCTGAACGACGACACCCTCGAGGCGGGCACCACCGCCGCCTACTACTACACCGGCAAGGATCCGATCTTCGCGTTCGGCTGCGCGGTGCCCTTCGGCCTGATCGCCAACCAGAGCCTGGCCTGGAAGGAGCACGGCAACGGCCGCAAGCTGCTCGACGAGCTGTACGGCAAGTACAACTTCTTCGGCATCAACGCGCTGAACACCGGCACGCAGATGGGCGGCTGGTACCGCAAGGAGATCAAGTCGCCCGAGGACTTTAAGGGCCTGAAGATGCGGCTGGGCGGCGGCGTGTTCGGCGAGTCGATGGCCAAGCTCGGCGTGGTCGCGCAGAACATGCCCGGCGGCGAGGTCTACCAGGCGCTGGAGAAGGGCACGCTGGATGCGGCCGAGTTCGTCGGCCCCTACGACGACGAGAAACTCGGCTACGCGAAGGTCACCAAGTACTACTACTGGAACGCGTGGTGGGAGGGCGGCGCCGACCTGGAGTTCTTCATCAACAAGAAGGCCTTCGCGAAGCTGTCGCCGGAGAACAAGGCGATCGTGCACGCGGCCGCGGCGGTCGCCTACAAGGACGGCACCAGCAAGTACCTGGTGCTGAACCCGCCGGCGCTCAAGCGCATCGTCGCCAGCGGCATCCAGTTCAAGCCCTTCCCGAAGAGCGTGGTCGACGCCGGCTTCCAGGCCGCGCAGGAGGTCTACGCCGAGCACAGCGCCAAGTCGCCCGAGTTCAAGAAGATCTACGAGGACCTGCGCGACTTCCAGCGCGACCAGATCCTGTGGAACCGGGTGTCCGAACTGCCGTACACCCAGTACATGGCCTCGGCCAAGATCTGAGCGGACGCGGCGCCGGCGCCGCCGGCGCCCCCGATCTGCGCAGCGGCCGCGACCCAGTCGCGGCCATTTTTTTCACGGTGCGCCGCGCACGCGGCGCCGCCCGGCGCGGGCACCAGTGCGGACCGCCGGTGCGGACCACCGGTGCGGACGTCAGGCCGCGGCGCTCAGCGACTGGCCGCCGGCACCGCCGGCACCGCCGGCACCGCCAGCTCCGGTGCTGATGGTGGCGCCGGCGGCTCGCCCGCGCTGCCGGCACCGCCGGACGAACCGCCGCCCGCACTGCCCGCATCGGGCGGCGGGATGCTGAAGCCCGCGCCGGGGCTGCCGGCCTCGAATCCGGGCGCGCTCTCCAGGTCCTGCAGGATCTGCGTGCCGATCGCGTCGAGCTCGGACGCGCTCTTGTGCTGCTCCTGCCGGGTGACCAGCCCGGGGAACGCGATCAGGATGCCGACCATCGCCAGCTGCAGCAGCAGGAAGGGGATCGCGCCCTTGTAGATCTGCATCGTCGTCACCGGCGCCATCGTCTTGCCGGTCACGTGGTCGACGTAGGGCTTGTCCGGCGCGACCGAGCGCAGGTAGAAGAGGGCGAAGCCGAAGGGCGGGTGCAGGAACGAGGTCTGCATGTTGACCGCCAGCAGCACGCCGAACCAGATCAGGTCGATGCCCATCTTGTCGGCGATCGGCGCGAGCACCGGCACGACGATGAAGGACAGCTCGAAGAAGTCGAGGAAGAACGCGAGGAAGAACACCAGCACGTTCACGAAGATCAGGAAGCCGACGTGGCCGCCGGGCAGCTTGGCCAGCAGGTGCTCGACCCACACCGGCCCGTCGGCGGCCTGGAACACCATGCTGAACATCGTCGCGCCGACCAGGATGAACATCACGAAGGACGACAGCTTGGTGGTCGTCGCCAGCGCCTGGCGCAGCAGCTGCCAGCTCAGCCGCCGGCGCAGCGTGGCCATGATCAGCGCGCCCATCGCGCCCATCGCGCCGCCCTCGGTGGGCGTGGCCACGCCCAGGAAGATCGTGCCCAGCACCAGGAAGATCAGCAGCAGCGGCGGGATCAGCACGAAGGTCACGCGCTCGGCCAGCCGCGACAGCAGGCCGAGGCGCGTCAGCCGGTTGAGCACCGCGATCAGCCAGGCGACGAACACGCCGCCGCACATCGCGACCACGATCTTCTCGTCGGTGGCGACGAAGTCCACCGGCTCGCCCAGCCACCAGGAGTGCACCGCCTCCATGTGCAGCCCGAGGGTGACGGCGACCGCGGTCGACACCGCGGCGAGCACGGTCAGCGACGGGTAGCCGTGGCTGCCGCTGGGCTCGCGCAGCGTGCGCGCCTCGGGCGGCAGCGCCGGCACCGTGCTCGGCTTGAACACCGCCAGCGCGACCACCCACAGCACGTACAGCCCCATCAACGCGAAGCCGGGGATGAACGCGCCCTTGTACATGTCGCCGACGCTCTTGCCCATCTGGTCGGCCAGCACGATCAGCACCAGCGACGGCGGGATGA
>CAZKCJ010000105.1:0-2580 GCA_964550885.1 uncultured Rubrivivax sp.
ACAAATCCATCGGTTTTCTTAAGTGCTGCACAGAGTGGAACACTGCACTAGCGCCCCCGCTGCGCGGCGGGCCCGTGAAGGACAGCAGTGCAGCCGCAAGCCTCCAAGCAGTCGCACCCGTCGTCGTCGCCGCACCCGCGGCGGCGCCGGCTGCTGCTGGCCGGCAGCGCGCTGGCGGCGGCGGCGCTGGGCGCCGGGCTGGCGCCGCGGGTGAGCGCGCAGCCGGCGCCGCGGCGCGTGCTGATCGTCCACTCCTTCGGCCGCTCGATCGCGCCCTACGACGCCGTCATCGCGGCGTTTCGAACCGAGCTCGCCGCCCGCTCGCGCGCAGCGATCCGTTTCCAGGAGGCCGCGCTCGACGCGACCCATCCGCTCGCGGCCGACGAGCAGGCCGCGTTCGTCGCCTACCTGCGGGCGCGCTTCACGCAGCCTGCGCCCGACCTCGTCGTCAGCTCGGCCGGGCCTGCGGCGCAGTTCCTGGCGAGCCACCGCGAGCAGATGTTCGCCGGCGTGCCGATCCTGTTCACGGCGATCGACGAGCGCGTCGTCGCACGGCTCGCGCTGCGCGCCGGCGATGCGGTGGTCGCGGTGCGGATCGACCTGCTGCGCGCCGTCGACGCGATGCTGCGCGTGCTGCCGCGCACCCGCACGATCGCGGTGGTGACCGGCGCCACGCCGCTCGAGCGCTACTGGCGCGCCGAGCTGCAGCGCGAGGCCGCGCCGCTCGCCTCGCGGGTGGACTTCGTCTGGTTCGACGCGTTGTCGCTCGAGCAGATGCGCGCGCGCGTCGCCGCGCTTGCGGCCGACAGCGCGGTCTTCTACGGCCTGCTCGTCGTCGACGCGGCGGGCGTGCCGCACGAGCGGCTCGAGGCGCTGACCGCACTGCGGCAGGTGGCGACCGTGCCGATCTTCTCGCTGTTCGAGGGCGAGCTCGGCCTGGGCGTCGTCGGCGGGCCCTATGTGTCGCAGACGCGCATGGGCCGCGAAGCGGCGCTGCTGGCGCTGCGCAGCCTGGCTGGGGCGGCGCCGCCGGCGGCGCCGGCGGTGGTGATCGACACGATGGACCGCGTCGCCTACGACCAGCGCGAGCTGCGGCGCTGGCGGATCGACCCGGCCCGCCTGCCGCCCGGCAGCGAGCTGCGCTTCGCGCCGCCGCCGCCGTGGGTCGAGTACCGCGAGGAGCTGGCCGCGGTCGCGGCGGTGATCGTGCTGCAGGCTGCGCTGATCGCCGCGCTGCTGCTGCAGCGCGCACGCCGCCGCCGCGCCGAGGACGCCGCGCGCACGCTCGGCGGCCGCCTGATCACCGCGTACGACGACGAAGGCCGGCGCATCGCGCGCGAGCTGCACGACGACGTGACCCAGCGCCTGGCCGGCGCGTCGATCGAGCTCGCGACGCTTCCGCGCCTGGCCGACCCGGGCGCGCGCGCCGCGATGGAGCAGGCTATCGGCACCGAGCTCGCCAGCCTGAGCCGCGACGTGCACGCGCTCGCGTACCGGCTGCACCCGTCGGTGCTCGACGACCTCGGGCTCGTCGAGGCGCTGCGCGTCGAGTGCGAGCGGATCGGGCGGCGCGGCGCGGCCCTCGTCGCCTTCGACGCCGGCGCTGCTGCGGACGCGGTGCGCGGCGAGCGCGCGCTGTGCCTGTTTCGCGTCGCGCAGGAGGCGCTGCGCAACGCGGCGCGCCACGCACGCGCCACGCGCATCGACGCCGGCCTGCGCGGCACCGCGGATGGCGGCGTCGAGCTGAGCGTGGCCGACGACGGCTGCGGCTTCGATCCGCTGGCCGCGCGCGAGCGCGCGTCGCTCGGCCTGGCGAGCATGCGCGAGCGCGTCGCGCTGCTCGGCGGGCGGCTCGAGATCGACAGCCGCCGCGGCGCAGGCACGCGCGTCGTCGCCTGGCTGCCGGCGCAGGAGGCGGCATGACGCGGCTGCGCGTGCTGCTCGCCGACGACCACCACATCGTCGTCGCCGGGCTGGCGGCGCTGCTCGCCGACGACTACGAGGTCGTCGGCCGCGCGGCCGACGGCCACTCGCTGCTCGAACTCGCGCGGCAGGCGGTGGCCGACTTCATCGTCGCCGACATCTCGATGCCGGGGTTGAACGGCATCGCCGCGCTGCACGCGCTGCGCAGCGAAGGCCTGGACCTGCCGGTCGTCTTCCTGACGATGCACACCGAGCCGGCCTACGCGCGGCGCGCGCTCGAGGCCGGCGCCGCCGGCTACGTGCTCAAGCACGCGGCGCCGCGCGAGCTGCTGCAGGCGCTGCGCACCGCGGCCGCGGGCGGCGTCTTCATCAGCCCCGAGATCGCCGCCGAGGTGCTGGGCACGCCGGGCCAGCGGCCGGCGCGCGACCCGGCTTCGGGGCTGACGCCGCGCCAGCGCGAGATCCTGCGCCTGCTGGTCGACGGCCGTTCGGCCAAGGAGATCGCGCGCCTGCTCGACATCTCGCACCGCACCGTCGAGTACCACAAGTACCAGGCGATGGAGGCGCTGGGCGTGACGACGAACGCCGAGCTGATCCAGATCGCAGTGCGCCTGCAGATCTCCGCGTAGCCCCCTAGAAATTGGGCGTCACCTCGTA
>CAZKCJ010000105.1:2590-8917 GCA_964550885.1 uncultured Rubrivivax sp.
GTGAGGCTGGCGGCGCGGCCGGCGGCGGCCCGGCGCGCGCTTGCAGACGTATCCCCTCGAGCGGGGCAGCCGTCGGCGCGCGCATTGCGGGCAGGGGAGCTGGGCGAGCGGCGCTGACCTCGTAGTCCTACGAGGTGACGGCCCGGGCGCCGGCGGCCAGCATGCGCGCCTCGACGTCGAGGAGAAGCCGCGAATGAAAACCATCGTTGCCGTCATGCTCGCCAGCGCGGCGCTGCTGTCGGCCTGCGTGTCGCAGAGCAGCTACAAGCAGGAGGTGGCGAAGGCCGACACCTACCAGCAGCTCGACAACCAGCTGAAGGGCGAAGTCGGCGCCGACCAGGCGCAGATCACGCAGCTGCAGGGGCTGGTGCGGGTGACGCTCGCCAACGGCATCCTGTTCCCCGAAGGCGGCTGGGAGCTCGAGGCCAAGGGCAAGGCGACGATCGACAAGCTCGCGCCGGTGTTGAAGACGCTGACCGGCCAGACCATCGTCATCAAGGGCTACACCGACAACGTGCCGATCGGCCCCGAGCTGGCGCGGCGCTTCCCGACCAACGTCGAGCTGTCCAAGGCGCGCGCGCAGTCGGTCGCGAACGAGCTCGTCGCGCAGGGCGTGCCGGCGTCGATGATCACCGTCAGCGGTCTCGGTGAAGCCGATCCGGTCGCATCGAACGACACGCCGCAGGGCCGCGCGAAGAGCCGCCGCGTGGTGATGGACGTCGTCGAGGCGAGGTGAGCCGGTGCTGCTGCCCGTGCGGCCGCATCCGGTGCCGATGCTCGCTTGCGGCCGACGGCACGCACGGCAACCGGTCGACCGCGGCTCGAGGGGCTGATGACGGGCCAGACGGAATCGCGCTGCGTGTTGGTAGGCCAGGGGCATCAGCGGTTGTCGGACGGCCTGCGCGGCCTGCTGCAGGCGTCGTTCGAAAGCGTGTTCATCGTCGGCGATCGGCTCTCGCTGATCGACGGCGCCGGCAAGCTGCAGCCGGCGCTGGTGGTCATCGACCTGGCGCTGGCCGGCGGCGAACTGGCGGCGCTGCTGGCCGAACTGCGCAGCCGCGCGCCGCGCAGCGCTACGCTGCTGCTGAGCGACCACGATGAAGCGCGCGCCGACGCGGCGATCCTTGCCGCCGGGGCCGACGGCGTGGTGCACAAGGCGAGCCTGGGCACCGAGCTCTTCAGCGCCGTCGACGCTGCGCTCGCGGCCCGGCGTCCCGCGTCGCCGCCTGCCACCCGCTGAACGGCCAGTCACCCTGCGAGCATTGGCATGAACCGTCGCCTCTTTGCCAGCACTGCCGTCCGCTCGACGACTGTCTCCGCCGGCTTCGCCGCACTTGCCGCCGCGGCTGCCGAAGGCGGGCGACCGATCGACGGCCGATTCGACTCCGGCGCGAGCCGGTTCCCGCCTCATCGAAACGAAGCAAACCCATGAACCGATCGATCCAAGCTCGCATCCCTCGCCTCGCCGCCGGCGCGCTGCTCGCGCTGGCCCAGCTCGCGCCGGCCCAGCCCGTCCCGGCGTCGATCACCACGCCCGACACGGTGCAAACGCGCATGGGCACGCTCGAGTTCAAGGACGGCATGCCGAGCGCGGCGACCGCCGCCAAGGTCTACGACCAGATCGACTTCACGCACGCCTACAACGCCTTCGTCAACACGATGCAGGGCGCGAGCTTCGAGGCCATCCGCCGCGGCTTCCTGCAGGCCGGCGTCAAGGCCAACGAGATCCTCGTGTTCTCGCAGCTGATGGACGCGAAGTCGCTGTTCCTCACGGCCAACGCCGACACCGTGTACTTCGTCGGCACGCTCGACCTGGGCAAGGGCCCGATGGTGCTGGAGACGCCGCCCAAGGCGCTGGGCACGCTCGACGACGCCTGGTGGCGCTGGGTCACCGACTTCGGCGTCCCCGGGCCCGACCGCGGCGAAGGCGGCAAGTACCTGATCCTGCCGCCGGGCTACGCCGGCCCGGTGCCCGAGGGCGGCTTCTACGTGGCGCGTGCGCAAACCAACGAGGTGCTGATCCTCGGGCGCATGTTCCTCGAGCACAACGACCCGAAGCCCGCCGTCGAGTTGATCCGCAGGTTCACCAGGATCTATCCGTACGACGCCGGTGGCCAGGGCACGAGCATCGCGCAGTTCCTCGACGGCAAGGCCCGCCTGTCGCGCATCGCGCCGCCGCCGGCCACCGTGTTCCACGAAGGCAGCGGCAAGGTGATGAACACCGTGCCGCCCAACGACGCGAGCTTCTACGAGTTCCTGAACGACCTGGTGCAGCGCGAGCCGGCCACCGCGCTCGACCCCGAGCTGATGGGGTCGCTGGCCGCGATCGGCATCGTCAAGGGCAAGCCCTTCGCGCCCGATGCGCGCATGAAGAAGATCCTCGGCGACGCGGTCGCCGCCGGCAATGCGGCGTCGCGCACGCTGCTCGTCGCGCCGCGCGACCCGTCGTGGTTCTACTACCCCGGCTCGGCGTGGACCAACTTCCTGTTCCAAAGCGGCTACGAGTTCGAGACGCCGATCCCGCTGATCACCCGCGAAGGCGTCAAGCCCTTTGCGCCCACCGGCTACCGCCAGCTCGACGCGCGCAGCGCGTTCTTCTACGGCATCACCGGCATCACGCCGGCGATGGCGATGCGCCTGCCCGGCGTCGGCTCGCAGTACCTGCTCGCGTTCCAGGATGCCGACAAGCAGAATTTCGACGGCGCCAAGACCTACCGGCTGACGCTGCCGAAGGACATCCCGCACGCCAACTTCTGGTCGCTGACGCTGTACGACAACCAGACGCGCTCGATGCTGGCGACGCCGCAGAACTACCCGCGCGCCGGCAGCCAGAGCTATCCGTCGCCCGCAGCGCAGGCCGACGCCGACGGCTCGACCACCGTGTACTTCGGCCCGCAGCAGCCGCCCGGCGTGGCGCGCGGCAACTGGATCCAGACCCTGCCCGGCAGGGGCTGGTTCACGATCCTGCGCCTGTACGGCCCGCTCGAGCCCTTCTTCACGAAGGCGTGGCGGCCGGGCGAGATCGAGGCTGTGAAGTAGGGCTTGGCAGCAGGTGCATCGACGGCATCAAGCGGGAGAAGGCAGATGAAACGCAGCAACCAGACTATCGGCCGGGCGGCAGCCTGTGCCGCAATTCTTGGCCTTGCCGCAACCGGGGTACGGGCCGAGCTGTCGGCCGAGGAGCTTGCCAAGCTGGCGCAGAACCCGGTCGGCAACCTGGTGAGCGTGCCGTTCCAGAACAACACCAACTTCAACACCGGGCCGCTGTCGGGCACGCAGAACATCCTGAACATCCAGCCGGTGATCCCGATCGAGCTGAGCAAGGACTGGAACCTGATCACCCGCACGATCCTGCCGCTGCTCTGGCAGCCGGAGTTCGCGCCCGGGCAGGGCAGCAGCTTCGGCCTGGGCGACATCCAGCTGTCGGGTTTCGTGTCGCCGTCGGACCCGGGGCCCGACGGGCTGATCTGGGGCGCGGGGGCGGTGCTGCAGCTGCCCACCAATACCGACGCTCGCCTCGGCAACAGGAACTGGGGCCTGGGCCCGACCGCGGTGGTGCTGCGGCTGAAGAAGGGCGATCCCTGGGTCTACGGCGTGCTGGTCAACAACATCTGGTCGCTCAGCAGCGACAAGCAGGGCGGGCGCTACAACAACTTCCTGCTGCAGCCGTTCCTGAACTACAACTTCCCCGGCGGGCTGTACCTGACGAGCTCGCCGATCGTCACCGCCAACTGGGAGGCGGCGAGCGACCAGCGCTGGACCGTGCCGCTGGGCGGCGGCATCGGCAAGATCTTCCACCTGGGCAAGCTGCCGGTGAACACGCAGCTGGGCGCGTACTACAACGTCGTGCACCCCGACGACGGTGCGAACTGGCAGCTGCGGCTGCAGGCGCAGTTCATGTTCCCGAAGTGAGCGGCGTGCGCGTTGCCCCGCAGCCTTCGGCGCCGCTGTGGCGCCCGCGCGTCGCAGTGCAGCGCGGCGCGGAGCCGCGCGCTTGTGCCGGCGCGCGGCCGCCCCGATGATCCAGGCGGCATCCGCCACTACCGAGGAGAAGCGAAGATGAAGACGCTGTTGCGCGCGGCGATGCTTGCCGCGTCGGTTGCCACCCTGCTGCCATCGGCCGCGCAGGCGCAGGACGCCGACGGCTGGAAGTTCAAGGCGGCGATGTACGGCTGGTTCCCGGCGATCGGCGGCAGCACCGCGTTCCCGCCGCACGGCGGCGGGCCCGATATCGGCGTCAGCATGGGCGACGTGATCGACTCGCTGAAGTTCGCGTTCATGGGCAGCTTCGAGGCCACGCACGGCAAGTGGGGCGTGATGACCGACCTGGTGTACGCGGACTTCGGCGCGTCGAAGACGCTGAACCGCAGCTTCACGATCGGCGGCGTGGTCCCGGTCAACGTCAACGGCCAGTTCGTGCTCGACCTGAAGAACTGGATCTGGACGCTGGCCGGCACCTACAACCTGGTCGACTCGCCCGACAACCACACCGACCTGCTGTTCGGCACGCGCCTGCTCGACCTGAGCAGCCAGCTGAGCTGGACGCTGACCGGCAACGTCGGCGGCATCGGCATCGCCAACCCGGGCTCGGGCAGCGTCAGCGATTCGTACTGGGACGGGCTGATCGGCCTGAAGGGGCGCTTCAACTTCGGCGAAGGCCGCCGCTGGTTCGTCAACTATCTCGCCGACGTCGGCACCGGCCAGTCGGACCTGACCTACCAGGGCTTGATCGGCGTGGGCTACGACTTCGACTGGGGCTCGGTGATCGCGTCGTGGCGCTACCTCGGCTACGAGTTCAAGTCCAGCAGCCACGTGCAGGACCTGAACCTCAACGGGCCGCTGGTCGGCGTCGTCTTGCGCTTCTGACCCGCCGCGCAGCCGGGGCGCGGCGCCCGGAATAATCGGCGCTTCCCGAACCCGCCGCCACCACGATGAACGCCGATGCCCTGAAGGCCCTGGTCGGGCGCGCCGCACTGGACTACGTGGTCGACGGCAGCGTCGTCGGCGTGGGCACCGGCTCGACCGTGGACTGCTTCATCGACGCGCTGGCGACGCGGCGCGACCGCATCGCCGGCGCGGTGTCGAGCTCCGAGCGCAGCAGCCAGCGGCTGCGTGCGCTCGGCATCCCGGTGCTCGACGCGAACGCGGTCGAGTCGATCCCGGTGTACGTCGACGGTGCCGACGAGATCGACCACGCCGGCTGCATGATCAAGGGCGGCGGCGCGGCGCTGACGCGCGAGAAGATCGTCGCCGAGCTGGCCGAGCGCTTCGTGTGCATCGCCGACGAATCCAAGCTGGTCGAGCTGCTCGGCCGCTTCCCGCTGCCGGTGGAGGTGATCGCGATCGCCACTGCGCAGCTGCAGCGCCGCTTCGCCGCGCGCTACCAGGGGCGCGCGCTGCTGCGCGCGGGCGTGGTCACCGACAACGGCAACCCGATCCTCGACGTGCACGGCCTGGCGATCCGCGATCCGGCGGCGATGGAGGCCGAGGTCAACCAGTGGCCCGGCGTGGTCAGCGTCGGCATCTTCGCGCGCCGGCGCGCGTCGGTGTGCCTGCTCGGCAGCGCCAGCGGCGTGCGCGTGCTGCAGTTCGACGCCGCTGCGGCGCGACGCGGCGACGCCTGAGCGGGAGCGCCCAGAGTTCGGGCCAGCTGCAGGCGCGGTGGTTGCGGCGCACACTGCGCACCGGCGTCGCCGTTGCCTACGGCGCCTACTGGCGACATCTTTGTGCCGGCAGCCCGCCGCCCGCTGCCCGCGGGCGCCAAGCGCGGCACCGCGGCGCCGCTTCTTCGGCTACAGCCGCGCTCGCGCCCGCACCGCGCGCGCGATGAAGCGCGCCGGGTCGATCGCGTCGAGCACGCCCGCCGGCACCGGCAGCGGCGTGCCGGTCATCCAGGCGGCGACGATCTCACCGGCCAGCGCCGCCTGGGCGAGGCCGCGCGAGCCGAGTGCACCCAGCACGAGCAGGCCGTGCGCGCGCGGCACCAGCCGCGGCTGGTCGAGCCGCGCGTGCGCGGGCAGCGCCGCAGCCGGCAGCGCCCCAACCAGCGGCAGCCGGTCGGTGGTGCGCAGCTTCACGCCGCTGCGGCCGCCGAGCGCGGCGGGCCGCGGTGCTGCGGCGGGTGCGAGCTCGCCCGCTGCGTCCGGCGGCGCGTCGCGCTGCCAGCCGGTCAGCCGTGTCAGCGTCGCCAGGTTGCGCCGGTGGCCGCTTACGGTGGCGGCCGGATCGCCGCGGTTCAGCGCGTCGGCCTGCGCGAGCTCGGCGACGGTGGTCGCCGCCGCGCCGAACAGCAGCCGCCCGTCGGCCAGACGCAGCGCGTAGCCGCCG
>CAZKCJ010000106.1:0-3108 GCA_964550885.1 uncultured Rubrivivax sp.
AGATGGAGGTGGTCCGCGACCGCGCGGACAACTGCATCATCGTCTGCTCGATCGAGAACCTCGACCCGATGGGCATCCACACCGGCGACTCGATCACGGTCGCGCCGGTGCAGACGCTGACCGACAAGGAGTACCAGCTGATCCGCAACGCGTCGATCGCGATCCTGCGCGAGATCGGCGTGGACACCGGCGGCAGCAACGTGCAGTTCGCGGTCGACCCGGCGAGCGGGCGCATGATCGTGATCGAGATGAACCCGCGGGTCAGCCGCAGCTCGGCGCTGGCCTCCAAGGCCACGGGCTTTCCGATCGCCAAGGTCGCGGCCAAGCTGGCGGTGGGCTACACGCTGGACGAGCTGAAGAACGACATCACCGGCGGCGCGACCCCGGCGAGTTTCGAGCCGACGATCGACTACGTGGTCACCAAGGTGCCGCGCTTCGCGTTCGAAAAGTTCCGCGAGGCCGACCCGCACCTGGGCACGCAGATGAAGTCGGTGGGCGAGGTGATGGCGATCGGCCGCACCTTCCAGGAGAGCCTGCAGAAGGCGCTGCGCGGGCTGGAGACCGGCATCGACGGGCTGAGCGAGCGCTCGACCGACCGCGACGAGATCGTCGAGGAGATCGGCGAGGCCGGGCCCGAGCGGATCCTGTACCTGGCCGACGCGTTTCGCATCGGCATGAGCCTGGACGAGGTCTTCGACGAGACCGCGATCGACCCGTGGTACCTCGCGCAGATCGAGCAGATCGTCGCGGTCGAGCGCGAGCTGCAGGGCCGCGCGCTCGATGCGCTTGGCGCCGCCGAGCTGCGCGAGCTCAAGCAGCGCGGCTTCTCCGACCGGCGGCTGGCGGCGCTGCTGCGCTGCGACGCGCACGCGGTGCTGCGCCGCCGCCACCAGCTCGGCGTGCGGCCGGTGTACAAGCGGGTCGACACCTGCGCGGCCGAGTTCGCCACGCCCACCGCGTACCTGTACTCGTGCTACGAGGACGAGTGCGAGGCCGAGCCGAGCGGCCGGCGCAAGATCATGGTGCTGGGCGGCGGGCCGAACCGCATCGGCCAGGGGATCGAGTTCGACTACTGCTGCGTGCACGCGGCGCTGGCGATGCGCGACGACGGCTTCGAGACGATCATGGTCAACTGCAACCCGGAGACGGTGTCGACCGACTACGACACCAGCGACCGGCTGTACTTCGAGCCGGTGACGCTCGAGGACGTGCTCGAGATCGTCGCGCTCGAGAAGCCCGAGGGCGTGATCGTGCAGTACGGCGGCCAGACGCCGCTGAAGCTCGCGCTGGACCTCGAGGCCAACGGCGTGCCGATCATCGGCACCAGCCCCGACTCGATCGACATCGCCGAGGACCGCGAGCGCTTCCAGCGGCTGCTGCACCAGCTGGGCCTGCGCCAGCCGCCGAACCGCACCGCGCGCACCGAGGAGCAGGCGCTGGCGCTGGCGCAGGAGATCGGCTACCCGCTCGTCGTGCGGCCGAGCTACGTGCTCGGCGGCCGGGCGATGGAGATCGTGCACGGCGACCGCGACCTCGAGCGCTACATGCGCGAGGCGGTGCGCGTGTCCGAGAAGTCGCCGGTGCTGCTCGACCGCTTCCTCGACGACGCGATCGAGGTCGACGTCGACTGCATCAGCGACGGCCGCGACGTGATGATCGGCGGGATCATGGAGCACATCGAGGCCGCCGGCATCCACAGCGGCGACTCCGCCTGCTCGCTGCCGCCGTACTCGCTGTCGCCGGCGGTGCAGGACGAGCTGCGCCGCCAGACCGAGCTGATGGCGCGCGCGCTGAAGGTGGTCGGGCTGATGAACGTGCAGTTCGCGATCCAGGGCGAGGGCGACGACGCGATGGTCTACGTGCTCGAGGTCAACCCGCGCGCGTCGCGCACCGTGCCCTTCGTGTCCAAGGCGACCGGCCAGTCGCTGGCGAAGATCGCCGCGCGCTGCATGGCCGGCCAGCGGCTCGCCGACCAGCGCGGCCGCGACGGGCGCGCGCCGCGCGAGCTGGTGCCGGGCTACTTCAGCGTGAAGGAGGCGGTGTTCCCGTTCAACAAGTTCCCCGGGGTGGACCCGGTGCTCGGCCCGGAGATGCGCTCTACCGGCGAGGTGATGGGCTCGGGCGCGACCTTCGCCGAGGCGATGCTGAAGAGCCAGATGGGCGCCGGCTCGCGCCTGCCCGACAAGGGCACGGTGGTGCTGACGGTGAAGAACGCCGACAAGCCGCGCGCGGTCAAGGTCGCCGGCGACCTGGTGGCGCTGGGCTTCCAGGTGGTCGCGACCAAGGGCACCGCGGCGGCGATCGCCGAGGCCGGGCTGCCGGTGCGCACCGTGAACAAGGTCAAGGATGGGCGGCCGCACATCTCCGACATGCTCAAGGCCGGCGAGATCCAGCTGGTCTTCACGACCGTCGACGAGACCCGCACCGCGATCGCCGATTCGCGCCACATCCGCACCGCGGCGATCGCCAACCGGATCCCGTACTACACGACGATGGCCGGGATCGAGGCGGCGACCGAGGCGATGCTGCACGACGCCGGGCTGACCGTGCGCTCGCTGCAGGAGCTGCACGCCGAACTCGCGTAGACTGGCGCCGAACCACGCCGCCGCCGCCGCCCACGCCCCGCGCGGGTCGGCCGCGGCGGTTTCCCTTAGGCAGGACGAGACTTCATGGGCACGACCCCACTGACCCGCCGCGGCAGCGAGCAGCTCAGGCAGGAGCTGCAGCGGCTGAAGACCGTCGAGCGCCCGGCGGTGATTCGCGCGATCGCCGACGCGCGCGCGCAGGGCGACCTGTCGGAGAACGCCGAGTACGAGGCGGCGAAGAACCGGCAGGGCTTCATCGAGGGCCGCATCCTCGAGGTCGAGAGCAAGCTGGCGATGGCGCAGATCATCGATCCGGCGACGGTCGACGCCGACGGCCGCGTCGTCTTCGGCGCGACCGTCGAGCTCGAGGACGAGAGCAGCGGCGCGCGCGTGACCTACCAGATCGTCGGCGAGGACGAGGCCGACCTGGCCAGCGGCCTGATTTCCTTCGCCAGCCCGATCGCGCGCGCGCTGATCGGGCGGGTGGCCGGCGACCTCGCCGAGGCCCAGGCTCCCGGCGGCG
>CAZKCJ010000106.1:3118-7418 GCA_964550885.1 uncultured Rubrivivax sp.
AGCTACGAGATCATCGCGGTGCGCTACGTCTGACGCGGCCGATCCGAGCGCAGCAGCGCCTGCTTCTTGCGGCTGACCTGGCGCGGCTTCAGGCGCTTGACCGAGCCGCCGGCGGTGACCCGCTGGTTGCCGAAGACCTCGAGCTTCACGATCTGCGGACGCTGATGGCCACGCTTCGGGAACTTCAGGACCTTGACGATCCGCGGCGCGCCCGGCGCGTCGGCAGCAGCTGCGGCCGCCGGCTGCGGCCGCCACAGCACCAGCAGCTTGCCGATGTGCTGGACCGCGGCCGCCTGCAGCTGCGCAGCCAGCTGCTGCAGCGCCGCGTCGCGCGCGGCGCGGTCGTCGCTGAACACCCGCACCTTGATCAGGCCGTGGGCGGCCAGCGCGGCGTCGGCTTCGCGCAGCACCGCCGGCGTCAGGCCGTCGGCGCCGATCAGCACCACCGGATCGAGGTGGTGCGCCTGCGCGCGCAGCGCCTTGCGCTGCGCCGGCGTGAGGGAGATCGCGCTCATCGCGCGATTATCGGTGCCCGATGAAGATCCGCACGAAGAGCCGCAAGGTCGACAAGGCGTGGCTGCACGACCACGTGACCGACCCCTACGTGCGGCTCGCGCGGCAGGACGGCTACCGCTCGCGCGCCGCGTACAAGCTGCAGGAGATCGACCGGACGCTGGCGCTGCTGAAGCCCGGCCAGTGGGTGGTCGACCTTGGCGCGGCACCCGGTGCCTGGAGCCAGTACCTGCGCCGGCGGCTCGCGCCACCGGCGGACGGCAGCCGGATCATCGCGCTCGACCTGCTCGACCTGGAGCCGATCGACGGCGTGGAGTTCGTCCAGGGCGACTTCCGCGAGGCCGAAGTGCTGCAGCGGCTGGCGGCGCTGCTCGGCGGCCGGCCGGTGGACGTGGTGCTGTCCGACATGGCGCCGAACCTGTCGGGGGTGGAGTCGGCCGACTCGGCGCGGATCGCGCACCTGGTCGAGCTGGCGCTGGACTTCGCCGCCGCCCACCTGAAGCCCGACGGGGTGCTGGTGGTCAAGCTGTTCCACGGCAGCGGCTACAGCCAGCTGGTGCGCCAGTTCAAGGACCGGTTCCGCACGGTGCGGCCGATCAAGCCGAAGGCGTCCCGCGCCCGTTCGGCCGAAACCTTCCTGGTCGGCGTCGGTCTGAAGCGCTGAGGGGCGGCAACGCCGTCGATTCGGTGGCGAATGCACGCTCGGCCGGGTGGGGCGATGGGCGCGCGGCAGCGGGCCGGCGCCCTTGCGTATCCTAGAATCAACCCCATATCCGTCGGTGTCCGGCGCGTGCGCGCATCCGCGTCGCCGCTGCCGGCCAGTCGGAGTCAGGAGCGTCGGTGAACAATCAGTGGTTCTCGAAGGTCGCGGTCTGGATGGTGATCGCGCTGGTGCTGTTCACCGTCTTCAAGCAGTTCGACCGCGGCGTGATGCAGGGCACGCAGGTCGCGTACTCCGACTTCCTCGACGAGGTCCGCGCGCGGCGGATCAAGTCGGTGACGCTGCAGGAGGGCAACGGCGGCACCGAGATCCTCGCGCTGACCACCGACGACAAGCGCATCCGCTCGACCGCGACCTACCTGGACCGCGGCCTGGTCGGCGACCTGATCACCTACGGCGTCAAGTTCGACGTCAAGCAGCGCGACGAGCCGTCGCTGCTGATGAGCATCCTGATCAGCTGGGGGCCGATGCTGCTGCTGATCGGCGTGTGGGTCTACTTCATGCGCCAGATGCAGGGCGGCGGCAAGGGTGGCGCCTTCAGCTTCGGCAAGAGCAAGGCGCGCATGCTCGACGAGGCCAACAACTCGACCACCTTCGCCGACGTCGCCGGCTGCGAGGAGGCCAAGGAAGAGGTGCGCGAGCTGGTCGACTTCCTGAAGGACCCGCAGAAGTTCCAGAAGCTGGGCGGGCGCATCCCGCGCGGCGTGCTGCTGGTGGGCCCGCCGGGCACCGGCAAGACGCTGCTGGCCAAGGCCATTGCCGGCGAGGCCAAGGTGCCGTTCTTCACGATCAGCGGCTCGGACTTTGTCGAGATGTTCGTCGGCGTCGGCGCGGCGCGCGTGCGCGACATGTTCGAGCAGGCGAAGAAGAGTGCGCCCTGCATCATCTTCATCGACGAGATCGACGCGGTCGGCCGCCACCGCGGCGCCGGCCTGGGTGGCGGCAACGACGAGCGCGAGCAGACGCTGAACCAGATGCTGGTCGAGATGGACGGCTTCGAGACCAACCTCGGCGTGATCGTGATGGCCGCGACCAACCGGCCCGACATCCTCGACCCGGCGCTGCTGCGCCCGGGGCGCTTCGACCGCCAGGTCTACGTGTCGCTGCCCGACGTGCGCGGCCGCGAGGCGATCCTCGGCGTGCACATGCGCAAGGTGCCGGTCGGCCAGGACATCCGCGCCGACCTGCTGGCGCGCGGCACGCCCGGCTTCTCGGGCGCCGATCTGGCGAACCTGGTCAACGAGGCGGCCCTCTTTGCCGCGCGGCGCAACGCGCGCGTGGTCGAGATGGCCGACTTCGAGCGGGCCAAGGACAAGATCATGATGGGCGCCGAGCGCAAGAGCATGGTGATGCCCGAGGAGGAGCGCAAGAACACCGCGTACCACGAGTCGGGCCACGCGCTGGTCGCGCGGCTGCTGCCCAAGACCGACCCGGTGCACAAGGTGACGATCATCCCGCGCGGCCGCGCGCTCGGCCTGACGATGCAGCTGCCCGAGGCCGACCGCTACAGCCTGGACAAGGAGCGGATGCTGTCGACGATCTCGGTGCTGTTCGGCGGGCGCATCGCCGAGGAGGTGTTCATGCACCAGATGACCACCGGCGCCAGCAATGACTTCGAGCGCGCGACCCAGATCGCGCGCGACATGGTGATGCGCTACGGCATGACCGACGAGCTCGGGCCGATGGTCTACGCCGAGAACGAGGGCGAGGTCTTCCTCGGCCGCTCGGTGACCAAGACCACGCACATGTCCGAGGAGACGATGCGCAAGGTCGACCAGCAGATCCGGCGGATCATCGACGAGCAGTACGCGGTCGCGCGCAAGCTGCTCGAGGACAACGCCGACAAGATGCACGCGATGGCCGGCGCGCTGCTCGAGTGGGAGACGATCGACACCGACCAGATCGACGACATCATGGCCGGCAAGCCGCCGCGGCCGCCGAAGGACTGGGCGCCGAGCACCCCCCGGGCGAGCGGCACGCCGCCGCCGGTCAACCCCGACGGCGCGCACGCGACCGCCTGAGCGAAGCGCTGCCGGCCGGCGCCGGGCGGCAGCACAATCGCGCCACGCGCGGCGCCGCCGCTGCCCGCAGGCTTCCCCGGAAGCGACGCGCGTGATCCTTCGAGTTGCGGTGCGGGCGCCGGCGGCGCCGTGCTGCTGACCGGCAACGCGGCCACCGGCGAACCCCGCACATCCAGATGAACAGACGCTACTTCGGCACCGACGGCATCCGCGGCACCGTCGGCACGCCGCCGATCACGCCCGACTTCATGCTGCGGCTGGGCCACGCGGTCGGGCAGGTGCTGCGCGCCGCGCAGCCGCGGCCCAGCGTGCTGATCGGCAAGGACACGCGGCTGTCGGGCTACATGCTCGAGTCGGCACTGGAGGCCGGCTTCGCGTCGGCCGGCGTCGACGTGCTGCTCAGCGGGCCGCTGCCCACGCCGGGGGTCGCGTACCTGACGCGCGCGCTGCGGCTGGACCTGGGGGTGGTGATCTCGGCGTCGCACAACCCCTTCGATGACAACGGCATCAAGTTCTTCTCGGCCGCCGGCACCAAGCTGCCCGACGACTGGGAGCTGGCGGTCGAGCAGGCGCTGGACGAGCCGGCCCGGTGGGTGCACGCGGCGGCGCTGGGCAAGGCGCGCCGGGTCGACGACGCGCGCGGCCGCTACATCGAGTTCTGCAAGAGCACGGTGCCGCACACGCTGTCGCTGCGCGGGCTGAAGATCGTCGTCGACGCGGCGCACGGCGCCGCCTACCACGTCGCCCCCGACGTGTTCCACGAGCTCGGCGCGCAGGTGGTCGCGATCGGCTGCAGCCCCGACGGCACCAACATCAACGACCGCGTCGGCGCGACCGCGCCCGACGCGCTGCTGCGCGCGGTGCAGGAGCAGCGCGCCGACTACGGCGTCGCGCTCGACGGCGACGCCGACCGGCTGCAGATGGTCGACGGCAGCGGGCGGCTGTACAACGGCGACGAGCTGCTGTACGTGATCGCCGCCGACCGCCTGGCTCAGCGCCGGCCGCTGGCCGGGGTGGTCGGCACCCAGATGACCAACATGGCGGT
>CAZKCJ010000106.1:7428-8898 GCA_964550885.1 uncultured Rubrivivax sp.
CCGCGAAGGTCGGCGACCGCTACGTGCTCGAGGAGCTGGCCGCGCGCGGCTGGCAGGTCGGCGGCGAGGGTTCGGGTCACCTGCTGGTGCTGGACCGGCACACCACCGGCGACGGCATCGTCAGCGCGCTGCAGGTGATGCAGGCGATGCAGCACGCGCAGGCCTCGCTCGCCCAGCTGCTGCGCGGGGTCGAGCTGTTCCCGCAGACGCTGCTCAACGTGCGCCTGGCCGCCGGCAGCGACTGGCGCGCCAACCCGGCGCTGGCCGCGGCGCAGCGGGCGGTCGAAGCCGAGCTCGGCGACGACGGGCGCGTGCTGATCCGCGCGTCGGGCACCGAGCCGCTGCTGCGGGTGATGGTCGAGGCGCGCGACCCGCAGCTCGCCGCGCGCTGCGCGCAGCGCCTGGCCGACGCTGCCGCGAAGCAGCAGGCGACCACCGCCGCGCACTGAACGCGCGTGGCTGCAGCGCGCCCGCCCGGCGGGCTCGCGCCGGCCGCGGCGGCCAACCCGGCACGGGCCGAGCTCTGTCGACCGCAGCCAGCCGCGCACGCTGTCAGCCAGCGGTAGGCGAGCCGGGTTCCAATGTCGGCCGAGGGGCCGGCAGGGGCGGTGCTACAGTGCCGCCGGGTCGCCGCGACCAGCGGCCCCCCGCGATCCGCGCAGCCGGTGAAGCCGGCCGCCGCGGAAGGTTGTCCAACCCATCGTTGCCTGCGGAAACCGCGGGCGAGAGGTGAGCGCCAGATGATGCAGCAGTACCGCGCCAACTCGTACCTGTTCGGCGGCAACGCGCCCTACGTCGAGGAGCTGTACGAGGCCTACCTGGACAACCCGGGCAGCGTGCCGGACAACTGGCGCGAGTACTTCGACCGCCTGCAGAACGTCGCCGCCGCCGACGGCTCGGCCGCACGCGACGTCGCCCACGCGTCGATCGTCGAATCCTTCGCGCAGCGCGCCAAGGCCAACGCGTTCGCGCTGAAGGCCAGCGCCGCCGACCTGGCGGTCGCGCGCAAGCAGGTGCACGTGCAGTCGCTGGTGGCCGCGTACCGCGTGCTCGGCAGCCGCTGGGCCGACCTGGACCCGCTCAAGCGCGCCGAGCGCCCGCGCATCCCCGAGCTCGAGCCGGCCTTCTACGACCTGACCGAGGCCGACCTGGACATCACCTTCTCGGCGGCCAACACCTACTTCGGCCGCTCCGAGAACATGACGCTGCGCGAGATCCTGCAGGCGCTGCGCGAGACCTACTGCGGCACGATCGGCGCCGAGTACATGCACTGCACCGACCCCGCCGAGAAGCGCTGGTGGCAGGAGCGGCTGGAGTCGATCCGCAGCAAGCCCAGCTTCACGCCCGAGCAGAAGATCCACATCCTCGACCGGCTGACCGCGGCCGAGGGCCTGGAGCGCTACCTGCACACCAAGTACGTCGGCCAGAAGCGCTTCTCGCTCGAAGGCGGCGAGAGCTTCATCGCGGCGA
>CAZKCJ010000107.1:0-1899 GCA_964550885.1 uncultured Rubrivivax sp.
ATCGGCATCGGCATCGGCATCGGCATCGGCATCGGCATCGGCATCGGCATCGGCATCGGCGGCGGCGGCGGCGGCGCTGCCGCGCGCAGCCGGTGCAGCGCCGGCCGCCACCCGCAGATCGTGGTCGGCGGCCGCGACATCGGCGCGCACGCCGTGCACCAGGCCGCTGTAGCTGCCGATGGTCCAGCCCGGCGGGTACGGGCCGTTCGCCGGCAGCGCAGCCAGCGTCTGCGGATCGGGCGCCTGCAGCGTCAGCGCGCTGCCGCGCGCCGCCGGCAGCGCGGCGATGCCGATCGCGTGCGGCTGCGCGGCGGCCAGCGCCTGCCACGCCGGCGTCAGCCCGAGGCTGTCCCAGCTGTTGCCGCCGCGCGAGTTCAGCTCGGTGTCGGCCACGAGGTGGTTCAGCACCGCACGCGCCGCCTCGCCGCTGCTGCGCGTGCGTCCAGCCGCGTAGGGCCCGATCACCAGGTAGCAGCGCTGCGACGCGCGCGTCAGCGCCACGTAGATCAGGCGCATGCGCTCGGCGCGCTGCTCGCGCGCGAGCTCGGTCTTGATCGCGTTGAGTTCGGCGCGGTCGTGGTCGCAGTAGTCGATCACCGCGTTGCCCGCGGCGTCGTGGTAGCAGCGCGCCTCGGAGCGCGGGTCGCTCTTGCCCGGGTGGCCGTCCCACAGCATCGGGCAGAACACGACCGGGTACTCGAGCCCCTTCGCGCGGTGGATCGTCACCACCTGCACCAGGTCGCGGTCGGTCTCCAGCCGCAGCTGCAGTTCTTCGTCGGGCGCAGGATCGCGGCACTGCGCCTGTAGCCACTGCAGCAGCGCCTCGGGCGCGGGGTGCTCGTGCGCGGCGGCGTGCAGCACCTCGATCAGGTGGCGCAGGTTGGTCAGGCGGCGCTCGCCGTCGCGCCGCGCGAGCAGCCGCGCAGTGACCGCGTCCTCGTGCAGCCACCTGCGCAGCATCGCCGCGACGCCCTGCGTGCGCCAGGCGTCGTGCAGCCGCGCAAAGTGCTCGACTCGCCCGGCGACTGCGGCGTCGTCGGCGTCGAGTGCCGCCAGCGCCGCCGCGTCCAGGCCCATCAGCTCGGTGGCCAGTGCTGCGCGCAGCAGCGGCATGCGCGCCGGCTCGATCACCGCGGCCAGCAGCTGCGCGAGCTCGGCCGCGTCGGCAGTCGCGAACAGGCTCGTACGCGCGTGCTCGACGCTGGCCACGCCCAGCGCAGCGAGCGCGTCGCGCACCAGCGCTGCCTCGCGGTGCGTGCGCACCAGCACCGCGATGTCGCCGGCGCGCAGCGCGCGTGCGCCCACGCGGATGCGGCCGGCGCGGCCTTCGCGCAGCAGCCGCGCGATCTCGGCCGCGCAGGCGGCGGCCGCCGCCTGCCGCGCGGCGGGCTTGGCCAGCAGCTCGCCGCCGGCCGCGTCAGCCGGCAGCTGCCACAGCTGCAGCGCGGCGCGCGTCGCGCCGCTGTCGTCCTGCAGCGGCGCCGGCGACCGCGCCCCCGGCGCGACCGCGTGGTAGGCCAGCCCCGGCTGCAGGAAGGCGTCGGGCCGCGCGCCGAACAGCGCGTTCAGCGCGTCGATCAGCGCCGGCGTCGCGCGCTGGTTGCGGCGCAGCGTCGCACGGCGCTCGGCCTGGCGCGCGGCGCGCAGGTACGCGTGCAGGTCGGCGTGGCGGAAGCTGTAAATCGCCTGCTTCGGGTCGCCGACGAAGAAGGCCGGTGCGCCGCTGCCGCGGTACAGCGTGCTGAAGATCGCGTATTGCAGCGGGTCGGTGTCCTGGAACTCGTCGATCAGCGCCGCCGGGAAGCGCGCGCGCAGCGCGGGTGCGAGCCGGCCGTCGTCCTCGGCCAGGCGCCGCTGCAGCTCGAGCAGCTGGTCGTCGAAGGCGAGCACGCGCTGCTC
>CAZKCJ010000107.1:1909-8870 GCA_964550885.1 uncultured Rubrivivax sp.
CTCGCGCTTGAGCCGCGGCAGCGCGTCGGCGGCTTGCGCGAGGAACGCACGCAGCAGCGCCAGCCGGTGCAGCCGCACGCCGGCGTCGAAGGCCGCGCGCGCCTCCAGCCAGCTCTGCGCGAGCGCGAAGAACGGGTGCGGCGCAGGCGGCGCTTTCTTGCCGGTGGGCTGCAGCCGCCGGGCGCCCAGCAGCGCGAGCTTCTTCGCATCCTCCAGGCGCGCGGTCGGGTCGGGCTGCGCGCACAGCGCGTCCCACTGCGCACAGGCCTCGGCCAGCGCCGGCTCCGTGTAGTAGCGCTGGCTCAGCCGCGCGCGGGCCTCGGCGACGATCGCGACGATCTTGGCGCGCTGCGCGGACCACAGCGCGCACAGCGACTGGAAGCCTGCGGCCAGCGCGTCTTCGTCCAGCGCCGGCAGCGGCTGCGCCAGCTCGTCCGGCCAGCACACCTGCGCCAGCGGCCGCGCGCGGTGCAGCTGCAGCTGCTGCGCGAGCCGCTGCGGCGTCCACTTGGCGGCGAGCAGCTGCGCGGCCAGCGCCGGTTGCGCCGACGCGACTCGCCGGCGCCAGAAGTCGGCGGTGAGCTGCAGCCGCAGCTCGGCGTCGTCCTCGACGTAGTCGAGCGCGAGCGGCATCCCGGTCGACAGCGCGAGGTCGGCGAGCGCGCGCTGGCACAGGCCGTGGATCGTGTAGATCGCCGCCTGGTCGAAGCTGCGCAGCGCGAGCTCGAGCCGGTCGGCCACCGCGTCGGCGTCGCCGTGCAGCGCGCGCGCCTGCGCGAGCAGCGCGGGCACCAGGCCGTCGCCGGCGGGCGCCGGCTCGCCGCGCGCGTGCTGCAGCGCCTCGGCCAGCCGCGCGCGGATGCGCAGCCGCAGCTCGGCGGTCGCCGCCTTGGTGAAGGTCACGACCAGGATCTGCTCGACCGCCAGCCGGCGCTCGAGCAGCAGCCGCAGGTACAGCGCGCACAGCGTCCAGGTCTTGCCGGTGCCGGCCGAGGCCTCGACCAGCTGCAGCCCGCCCAGCGCGCAGCTGCGCGGGTCGAACTCGGCGGCCGCGGGGTCGCTCACTGCCTTGCCTCGTCCGGTGTCGACGCTGCATCCGGCGCCTGTGCCTGCTGCGCTTCGTCCGGCGCCGCGGCCTGCAGCGCGCGGCGCAGCGGCTCGTAGACGCGATGCGCGATCTCGACGAAGCGGGCGTCCAGCGGGTCGGCCACGCCGCGTAGCGCCAGCGCGTAGGCCGCGTCGTCTGACTCGCCGTGGCGGTGATCGCTGCGCTCCCAGGCGCGGCGGGCCGCGGCCAGGTCCTGCTCGACGCAGGCCCAGGCGCTCTCGGGGAAGAAGGGCAGCGGCGCGCTCGAACCGGCGCGCACCAGCCGCAGCAGCGCCGCCAGCTGCGCGTAGGCGTCGGCCACCGGCGCGAAGCGCAGCTCGGCGTCGAGCAGCAGCCAGTGGGTGTGCGGCTGCACGCCCGGCGGCGGGGCTGCGCACAGCGCCAGGTGCTGCAGCCAGGCGTCGAGCCGGTGGCGCGCGCGCAGCTGCTCGCCGCGCCACCCGATCTGGCCGTGCGCGTACAGCGCGTCGAGCGGCGCGTGCAACTGCCAGGCCTCGCCGTCCAGCTCGAAGCGCAGGCTGGCGGCGTGCGGCGGCAGCAGCGCGCCGGCGGTGGCCGCCTGCACCCGTGCGGCGAACGCGCGCAGTGCGGCCAGCTCCTGGTGCAGCAGCTGCTCGCCGATCGCGCCGGCCGGCCACTCGGCGCCGGCGCGCGCCAGCGCGAGCAGCGCGTCGCCCTGCGCCCCGCGCAGCAGCGCCGGCAGCAACCGCGCGGCCAGCGCGCGGCGCTCGCGCCACTGCGGCAGCAGCGGCTCGTCGTCGGCCAGCTCCTCGTCGGCCCGGGTCAGCTGCAGCCGCAGCCGCCGGCGCAGCAGCTCGCGGCACGGGTTGTGGAAGAAGCGGCGCAGCTCGGCCAGCGTCAGCGCGCGCAGCTCGGGCGGCGCGGGCGGCAGCGGCGCGGCGAAGAAGGGCGCCTGCAGCGCGGGCGCGCGCTCGTCGTCGACGTCGTCGTCATGAGCATCGCTGCTGGGGCCGCCGTCGTTGGCGTCGCCGTCGCCGTTGGCATTGGCATCGGCATCGGCGTCGGCGCTGCTGCTGCCGGTGGCGGTGGTGCGGGCGCCGCTCGTGCTGCTGCCGGGGCTGGTCGTGCTGCTGTCGGAGCTGTCGATGTCGTTGTCGGTGTCGCCGGACCCGGCGGCGGCGCGCGCGGCGCCGGCTGCGGCGAGCTCGGCGCGAGGCGGCGCGGCTGCCTGCGCCGCCGCCGCCAGCCCGGCGCGCAGCGCCTGCGCCAGCTCGGCGTCGGTGCTGCGGCCGCGCGGGTCGGCGTCGGTGGCGAAGGCGCCGAGCGCAAAGGGCTGCAGCGGATGCTCGACCACCAGCCGCGCACGCGCCGCGCGCAGCGCCGCCGGGTCCAGCGGCTGCGATGCGATCGCGCGCACCAGCGGCTCGATCAGCTCGCTGACCAGCACCGACGGCGCCAGCGCGCTGCCGTCGCGCGCGCTGCGGCCGGTGCAGCTCAGGTGCAGATGGCTGCGCGCGGCGAGCACCAGGTCGAGGAAGGCGGCGCGGTCGTCGTCGCGCGGCCGGCGGTCGCCGCGTCGCGGCGCGCGCGCGATCAGGTCGAACTCGTCGGGCCGGTCGGCGCGCGGGAACGCACCGTCGTTCAGCCCGAGCACGCAGACCACGCGGTGCGGCAGCCCGCGCAGCGCGCCGGTGTCGGCGAAGGTCACGCCGCCGCCGGCGGCGCCGCCGCGCGCCGGGTCGTCGAGCGCCTGCGCGAGCGCGTCGCGCAGCACCGCCAGCGGCAGCGCGTCGCCGGCCACGGCCGCGCGCATCGGCGCCAGCGTGGCGGCGATCGCCGCGTGCAGCGCGCGCTGCTCGTCGAGTGCGTCGTCGCCGGCATCGACGAAGTCGGCGAGCAGCGCGTGCAGCCGCTCGCCCCAGGCGTCGGGCGGACAGGGCGGAGCCAGCCGCGTTGCCCAGTGCGCGAGGCGCTGCGCGAACTGCGCGAGCGCGCCCAGCGCCGCGGCGTCGCTGCCGGTCGCACTGCCCGCGGGCAGCAGGTCCAGGAAGGGCGCGCTGACCACGTCGGGCAGCGCGTGGCCGAGCAGCAGCCGCGCCAGCGCCGCGGCCAGCGTGTGGCGCTGCGGCGGCAGGCCGAGCGTGGCCACGTGCGCGTCGTCGAAGCCCCAGTGGAAGCCGGCCTCGACCAGCCAGCCGCGCAGCCGCGCGAGCGCGGCGTCGTCCAGCCCGAAGCGACGCGCGACCAGCGGCTCGCGCAGCAGCGCGAAGCAGTCGCTCGCGTGGCCGCGCGACGCCAGCAGCGCGAGCAGGGCCAGCAGCGCACGCGCCGCGCGGTTGGCGCTGCGCTCGGGCCGCGCGGCGATCGTGTAGGCGATGCGGCGCGCGGCGGTCGCGGTGCCGAAGACCGCGTCGATCAGCGGCGCGGCAGCAGCCAGGTCGGGCAGCGCGACCAGGATGTCGGCGCTGCGCAGGCCCGGCTCGGCGTCGAGCAGCAGCAGCAGCCGGTCGTGCAGCACCTCGAGCTCGCGGGTCAGCGAGTGGCACACGTGCAGCTCGAGGCTGCGGTCGTCGGCGGCCAGCGCGACGCTGCCCGGCGCCAGCTCGTGCAGGCCGAGCACCGCGTCCTGCACGCGCGCGAGCAGGCGGTCGCCGCCGGCGGGCTCGAAGTCGGTGGTGTCGGTGCTGCCGTCGTCGTCGATCGCCACCAGCGCCTCGAGCTGCGCCTGCGTCTGCCGGCCCCAGGCGGCGAGCCACGGGTTGCCGGTCTCGTGCGCCTGCGCGCGCCCTTGCAGCCGCAGCGCGCTCAGGCGGCGCGGCGACACGATCTCGAACCAGTACTCGGCGCAGGGGTTCAGCACGTACAGGTGCAGCTCGACGCAGCCGGCCAGCTGGCGCAGCAGCTCCAGGTGCTGCGGCGCAATCGTCGGCAGCGCGACCACGTGCGCGCGCGCCGGCAGCAGGCCGCGCGCGACCAGCGCGGCGCCGTCGCGCTGCAGCGCCGCGGCGAAGGCCTGGCGCGGGTGCAGCCCGCCCTGGCCGAGTTCGGCGCCGAGCCGGCGCCACAACGCCGCCTGCCAGACCTCGTCGGGCCCGAGGCCGAGCAGCCGGCCTTCGTCCCAGGCCGCCAGCCAGTCGGCGCGCCAGGTCACGCAGCGCTCGAGCAGCGCGGCCACGCGCCGCGCCAGCTCGTGGCGGCCGCGCGCGTCGCCGGCGCGCAGGTAGGCGCCAAGGCGCGGGCTGAGGTCGACGAAGCCGGGGTCGCCGAACGCACGCCAGATCGGCCAGACGAGCGCGTCGGCGGCGAACGGCGACTGCGCCGCCACGCCCGGCACCACGCGCGCGATCTGCTGCCACAGCCACTGCGCGAGGTAGGCGAACTCCAGGTTCGCGCACACGCCGGTGGCGTCGGCCACGGCCAGCGCCAGTGCGCGCCGGTGCGCGGCGTTGGCGACGATCACCGGCTCGCGCACGAGCGGGCCGCGCAGCGCCGCGAGCGCGCCGACCAGCCGCCTGCGCAGGCTTTCGTAGCGGTTGGCGTAATGCAGGTGCAGCATCGGTGCAAGGCTAGCGCGCGGCTGGCTCAGCGATCGAGCCACCAGGTCGGCGCCGCGGGGATCGGGGCGCGGCGGGGCCGATCCGGCCCTGGCCGCCGGTCCGGCCGCTGGGCCGACGCTTCACAATTCTTTACCGGCGCGCCGCAGCTCGCGAAACCCGCGGCGCGCACGATACGTGGCACCGCAACCCTACAGGAAGCCCTGTGATGAACACCCCCACCCGCCCCTGGTCCCGTTCGCTGGCGCGCGTGCGCCCGATCGCCCTCACGCTCGCGCTGGCCGCCGCGCTCGCCGGCGGCGCGCAGGCCGCGCCGATGATGGGCGGCGGCCACGACCACGGCGCGTGGAGCGGCTCCGGCATGGGCCCGGGCATGGGCCCGGGCGGGATGATGGGCGGCATGGTCTATCGCATGCTCGACCGCGTGAACGCCACCCCCGAGCAGCGCACGCAGATCCGGCAGATCATGGACCGCGCGCGCACCGAGATGCGCGCGCAGTTCCAGGCCAACCAGGGCCTGCGCGACGAGGCGCTGGCGCTGTTCGCGCAGCCCAACATCGACGCCGCTGCGGTCGAGGCGCTGCGCCAGAAGATGCAGGCGCAGCACGAGGCGGCCAGCAAGCGGATGACGCAGAGCATGCTCGAAGTCGCCAACGTGCTGACGCCCGAGCAGCGCAAGCAGATGACCGACTACCTGCGCGAGCGCCGCGAGCTGATGCAGCGCCATCAGCGCGAGCGCCGCAGCCTCGACGGCAACCCGCGCAGCTGAGAGCCCGTGAAGTGCTCCGTCACGCCCGCATGTGCGCCCCAGGCGGCGCCGCTGGTCGTTGCCGGTGCTCGCCGTAGCCCGGGCTACGGCTGCGCCTTGCGCCCAGCTCGGCAGCGCCTGCAGCACCCGCCCCGACGCGCCGGAACGGCTCACGGACTCTGACGCGATGCGCTGCCGCCGCGTGAGCGCCGGGTGCGTGGCGGCGCAGGACCGCCGGCCGGCGCTGCGGTGCGCGCCGACCGCGGCAGCAGCAGGCGGCTGAAGCGATGGCCGGCGAGCGCGTGCTCCTGGTCGACGACGACGCCCGCCTGGCGGCGATGGTCGGCGACTACCTGCGCGGCCACGGCTACGCGGTCGACTGCGCGGGCAGCCTCGCCGCCGGGCGCGAGCGGCTGCGCGCCGGCAGCTACGACGCGCTGCTGCTGGACCTGATGCTGCCCGACGGCGACGGCCTGGAGCTGACGCGCGAGCTGCGCGCGGCCGCGGCGACGCGCCGGCTGCCGCTGCTGATGCTGACCGCGCGCGGCGAGCCGATGGACCGCGTGGTCGGGCTCGAACTCGGCGCCGACGACTATCTGCCCAAGCCCTTCGAGCCGCGCGAGCTGCTGGCGCGGCTGAAGGCGCTGCTGCGCCGCACCGCGCCCGATGCGGGCGCGGCCGAGCCGCTGCGCTTCGGCCGGCTGGAGATCGACCTGGACGCGCGCCAGGCGCGGCTCGACGGCCGGGTCTGCGAGCTCACCAGCCACCAGTTCGAGCTGCTGGTGGTGCTCGCGCGCAGTGCCGGGCGCGTGCTCAGCCGCGACCAGATCATGGACGCGCTGCGCGGCCACCCGCTGGAGGCCTTCGACCGCAGCATCGACGTGCACGTCTCGCGCATCCGCGCGGCGATCGAGGACGACCCGAAGTCGCCGCAGCGCGTGCTCACCGTGCGCGGCAGCGGCTACCTGTTCGCGAAGTCGCAGCAGTAGGTACGCTGGGGCCGTGCGTTCGCTGACGCTGCGGATCTATCTGACGGTGCTGGCCGCGCTGGCGCTGTTCGCGCTGGCCTCGGGCTGGCTGGTGCAGCGCCACCTGGCGAGCGAGCGCGCCGGCTGGGTGCACGCGGCGCAGCAGCGCAGCGCCGCCTGGGCCGCGCTGCTGCAGAACTCGCTGCCGCCGGCGGATGCGCCCGCGGCCGAGCAGGCGGCCGCACTGGCCGAGTGGTCGGCGCGGCTGCGGCTGCCGCTGGCGCTGGACGACGCGCACGGGCAGCGCATCGGCGCGTCGGCGTCGTTTCGCCGGCGCGCCGGCGACGCCGCCGCGGCGCAGCCGATCCGGCTCGACGACGGCCGCACGCTGTGGCTGATGCGCGCGTGGCCACCGCGCGGCCCGCGCCCGGCCGGCGCCGACGACGGCCCGCGCGCCGGGCGCGGAGCCGGGCATCCGCCCGGGCCTGGATTCGGCGCGGCGATGCACGGTGGCGACGCCGACGCTGCGTGGACGGCTCCGGGTCCAGCTGCGCCCGCGCAGGCGCCGCTGGCGGCCGGCGCGCTGTCGCTGGGTCTGTCACTGGCACCCAGCTTCGAGGTG
>CAZKCJ010000108.1:0-8862 GCA_964550885.1 uncultured Rubrivivax sp.
ATGGCCTTCAACCTTCGCAACCGCTCGCTGCTCACGGTGCAGGACTTCACGCAGCGCGAGTTCCGCTACCTGCTCGAACTGTCGCGCGACCTCAAGCGCGCGAAGTACGCGCGCACCGAGCAGCGCCACCTCGAGGGCAAGGAAATCTGCCTGATCTTCGAGAAGACCTCGACGCGCACGCGCTGCGCATTCGAGGTCGCGTGCCACGACCAGGGCGCCAACGTCACCTACCTCGACCCGGCGGGTTCGCAGATCGGCCACAAGGAGTCGTTCAAGGACAGCGCGCGCGTGCTCGGCCGCATGTTCGACGCGATCGAGTACCGCGGCGCGAGCCAGGGCGGCGTCGAGACGCTCGCGAAGTACGCCGGGGTACCGGTGTTCAACGGCCTGACCGACGAGTACCACCCGACGCAGATGTTGGCCGACGTGCTGACGATGCGCGAACACAGCGACAAGCCGATCCCGCAGATCAGCTACGCCTTCCTCGGCGACACGCGCAACAACATGGGGCATTCGCTGATGATCGTCGGCTGCATGCTCGGCATGGACGTGCGGCTGTGCGGCCCGAAGAAGCTGTGGCCGGCCGACGAGTACGTGAAGATCGCGCGCGAGCTGGAGGCGAAGTCCGGCGCCACGCTGACGATCACCGACGACCCGCAGGCGGCGGTGAAGGACTGCGACTTCATCCATACCGACGTCTGGGTCTCGATGGGCGAACCCAAGGAGGTCTGGAAGGAGCGCATCGAGCTGCTGATGCCCTACCAGGTGAACGCCGCACTGATGAAGGCAAGCGGCAACCCGCGCGTCAAGTTCATGCACTGCCTGCCGGCGTTCCACGACACCGAAACGGTCGTCGGCAAGCAGATCGCCGACACCTACGGCATCAAGGACGGCCTCGAAGTCACCGACGAGGTGTTCGAGTCCGACGCCAACGTCGCCTTCGAGCAAGCCGAGAACCGGCTGCACACGATCAAGGCGATCCTGGTCGCGACGCTCGGCGACTGACGCACCGCAGCGATGGCCGCGACCCAAGCCACCAAGGGTCTCGGCCTGGCCGCCTGCACCGCCGTGGTCGTGGGCAACATGGTCGGTTCGGGCTACTACCTTTCGCCCTCGGCGGTCGCGCCGTACGGCCTGCTCGCGGTGCTGATGTGGGTCGTGATGGGCGCCGGCGCGATGTGCCTGGGCCTTACGTTCGCGCGGCTCGCGGCGATCGCGCCGGCGACCGGCGGGCCGTACGCGTACACGCGCATGGCGTACGGGGACTTCGCCGGTTTCCTGGTCGCGTGGGGCTACTGGATCTCGATCTGGGCGTCGCTGCCGGCGATCGCCTTCGCGTTTGCCGGCTCCTTGATGAACGCGCTGCCGCTGCTCAACAACAAGCCGATGGCGCTGACGCTGACGCTGGGCGCGATCTGGGCCGTCGTGCTGATCAACCTGCGCGGCGTCAAGGCCGCCGGCGTTTTTGCCGAGGTCACGACCTACTCGAAGCTGGTGCCCTTCGTCGCCATCGC
Organism: uncultured Rubrivivax sp.; assembly: GCA_964550885.1. GTDB lineage: Bacteria > Pseudomonadota > Gammaproteobacteria > Burkholderiales > Burkholderiaceae_C > Rubrivivax. The sequence goes on from CAZKCJ010000108.1 coordinate 1,515, forward strand.
GATCGTCGGCCTGTTCTACGTGCAGGGGGACAACCTGGCCGAGTTCAACCCGAGCGGCGAGCCGCTGCTGCAGGCCGCCGCGGCGCTGGCGCCGTTGACGATGTTCGCCTACCTGGGGCTGGAGTCGGCCACCGTGCCGGCAGGCGACGTGCGCGACCCGGTGCGAACGATCCCGCGCTCGACCCTCATCGGCGTCGGCATCGCCGCCGCGCTGTACGTGCTGGGCACCGTGGTCGTGCTCGGCGTCGTGCCGCGCGAACAACTGGCGCGATCGGTGGCGCCGTTCGCCGACGCGGCGCGGCTGATGTGGGGCGAGTGGGCGGCCGTCGGCGTGACGGCCGCGGTGATCGTGTCGTCGATCGGCGCGCTCAACGGCTGGACGCTGCTGATGGGCCAGGTGCCGATGGCCGCGGCGAACGACCGCGTGTTTCCGTCAGCGTTCGGGCGCGTCTCGGCGCGCGGCGTGCCTGCGCTGGGCATCGTGATCTCGGCAACGCTCGCGACCGCGATGGTGTGCCTGCAGGCGCTCGGCGCGCCCGGCGTGCGCGCGTTCTACAACCTCGTGGTCAGCCTGAGCACGATGACGGCGGTCGTGCCATACGCCTTTTGCGCGCTGGCGGTCGGGCTGGTGGCCGCCGGCCGCACCGGGCAGGCGGCACCTCGGGTCGGCGTCGTCGGCGTGGTGGCGTTCGTGTTCTCGCTGTTCACGATCTACGGCTGCGGCCCGACCGCCGTGCTCTACGGTCTGATGCTGTTGCTGCTGGGCATTCCGGTCTATGTGTGGCAGCGCCGGCGCGCCGCCGACGGGAGCTGAGTCATGTTGATCGTCACCGCCCTCGGCGGCAACGCGCTGCTGCGCCGCGGCCAGCCGATGACCGCGCAGAATCAGCGCGACAACGTGCGCGTCGCCGCGCAGGCGTTGGCGCCGGTCGCGGCCGCACACGACCTGGTGATCGGCCACGGCAACGGCCCGCAGGTCGGGCTGCTCGCGCTGCAGGGCGCGGCCTACGCGGCGGTCGAGACCTACCCGCTGGACGTGCTCGGCGCCGAGACCGAGGGCATGGTCGGCTACATGATCGAGCAGGAACTCGGCAACCTGCTGCCGTTCGAGCGGCCGTTCGCGACGCTGCTGACGATGGTCGAGGTCGATCCCGCCGACCCGGCCTTCGCGAATCCGACGAAGTTCATCGGCCCGGTCTACGACAAGCCCGACGCCGAGCGGCTCGCGGCCGACAAGGGATGGGCCATCAAGCCCGACGGCGGCAAGTGGCGGCGCGTCGTCGCGTCGCCCGAGCCGAAGCGCATCTTCGAGCTGCGGCCGATGAAATGGCTGCTGGAAAAGCACACCATCGTCATCGCCGCCGGCGGCGGCGGCATCCCGACGGCCTACGACCCGAAGGCCGAGCGCAGACTGGTCGGCGTCGAATGCGTGATCGACAAGGATCTCGCGACCGAACTGCTCGCGCGCGAACTCGGCGCCGACCTGTACGTGATGTTGACCGACGCCGACGCGGTGTACGAAGGCTGGGGTACGCCCGCGCAGCGCGCGATCCGGCGCGCGTCGCCCGACGCGCTGGCAAGGATGTCGTTTGCCGCCGGATCGATGGGGCCGAAGGTCGACGCCGCCTGCCGCTTCGTGCGCGCCACCGGTCGGCGCGCGGCGATCGGCGCGCTCGCCGATCTCGGCCGCATCCTCGCCGGCGAGGCGGGGACGACGATCGACGCGACGGCGGCGGGAGTCCTGTGGGCGTAGCGCCTCGCGCTCGCCGCCGGCGCGGGCACGCGCGCGCCCAGCGCGGTGGCAACGCCCGGCTCCACCCGTGCCGGGCGGCACGATCACCGCGCCCACACCCCGGGCGCTGCAGGTGGCACCGCAGCCGAAGGTCATCGACCGCGCTGCGGCCGCTCGCCCGTGCCGACGGGGCGCAGGGGCGCGATCATGTGCTGCAGGATCGCCATCAGTGCAGCGGCGCTCATGCCGAGCATCAGCATGCCGTTGGCCGCTTCGAGCGGGCCGAGCAGGCGGCGCTCGCGGCTCATCACGATGTCGCCGTAGCCGAGCGAGGTGAAGTTGACGGCCGAGTGGTAGATCGCGTCGTACGGCTGCGCGAACTCGCCGAGCCACAGAAACAATCCGCCCCAGAGCGCGATCTGCAGCAGCGTGCCGGCAAGCAGCGCAGCGGTGGCAACGATCAGCGGCGCGATCCCGCGCAGCGGGCCGGGCCCGAGGGGCGAGGCGTGGCGCACGTAGTGGCGCACGCACCAGAACGCCGCCGCCACCTGCACGATCAGGCACAGCAGCATCAGCGGCAGGCCGATCAGGAAGTTGGTCAGGGTCATGAGCGCTCCTTCGACGAGGTGTCCGGCACCAGCACCGCCCCCGAACAGCCGGGAACGCCAGCGCGGTGCAGCGCTGCGCCGGCGCGCAAGCATAGGGGCGGCGTCCTCGCAGGCAGCGGGTGCAGGCCGGGCACCGGCGCAATCCGGTCGCAGACCCGGTGCGACCCGAGCCGCCCGGTCTAGGGCGGCTCACCATCCGGCCAGCTTCTGATCCGAAACCCGATGAACCAGCCAACCCCGCCTTCGCTCGTCATGCTGCCGCTGACCGCCCTGCCCGAGCCCGCCCGGCAGGTGCTGGACTACTGGATCGACGGCTGGCAGCGCACGATCCTGTTCTGGGACGTGCTGCGCCGGCGCAGCACCGGCTACTACGAGCAGCGCGCCAAGGCGGTGCCGCACGTGCTCAGCTTCGACGCCGAACTGGTGCTCGACGCACGCAGCTTCGACCGGCCGGCGAACTACCTGCTGGTGCGCATCCAGCCGCCGGACGGGCTGCACGTCGACCCGAAGAAGCGGCCGTTCGTCGTCGTCGATCCGCGTGCCGGCCACGGCCCGGGCATCGGCGGCTTCAAGGCCGACAGCGAGTTGGGCGTAGCGATGCGCGCCGGCCACCCGGCCTACTTCGTCGGCTTCACTCCCGAGCCGATGCCGGGGCAGACGATCGAGGACATCATGCGCGCCGAGGCGGTGTTCCTCGAGCAGGTGATCGCGCTGCACCCCGAGGCCGACGGCAAGCCCTGCGTGATCGGCAACTGCCAGGCCGGCTGGGCGGTGATGATGCTCGCCGCGGCGCGGCCCGAACTCTTCGGCCCGCTGATCATCCCCGGCTCGCCGCTGTCGTACTGGGCCGGCGTCGAGGGCGAGAACCCGATGCGCTACACCGGCGGCGTGCTCGGCGGCAGCTGGCTGACCGCGCTCACCAGCGACCTCGGCGGCGGCACGTTCGATGGCGGCCACCTGGTCAGCAACTTCGAGAGCCTGAACCCGGCCAACACCTACTGGAGCAAGAACTACAACCTCTGGTCGAAGGTCGACACCGAGGCCGAGCGCTTCCTCGAGTTCGAGAAGTGGTGGGGCGGCCACGTCAGTCTCAACGCCGAGGAGATCCAGTGGATCGTCGACCAGCTGTTCATCGGCAACCGGCTGGCCACCGGCGAGATCGTCACCAGCGACGGCCAGCGCATCGACCTGCGCAACATCCGCTCGCCGATCGTGTGCTTCTGCTCGAAGGGCGACAACATCACGCCGCCGCAGCAGGCGCTGGGCTGGATCGTCGACCTGTACCGGCAGGACGACGACCTGCGCGCCGCCGGCCAGACGATCGTCTACGCGATCCACGACAGCGTCGGCCACCTCGGCATCTTCGTCTCCGGCGGCGTGGCGCGGAAGGAGCACGACGAGTTCGCCTCCAATATCGACCTGATCGACGTGCTGCCGCCGGGGCTGTACGAGGCGGTGATGACGCGCAAGTCGGCCGACGCGGCGCATCCCGAGCTGGTCGGCGGCGACTGGATCGTGCGCTTCGAGCCGCGCACGCTGGCGCAGTTGCGCACGATCGTGCAGCCCGATGCCGAAAACGAACGCCGCTTCGCCGCCGCACGGCGCGTGTCGGAGATCAACCTCGGCCTGTACCGGCTGCTGCTGCAGCCCTTCGTGCGCGCCTTCGCCGGCACGCCGCTGGCTGAAGCGTTGCATGCCTTCAACCCGGCCGAGCTGCCGTTCCAGCTGTTCTCCGACCGCAACCCGCTGATGCGGCAGGTGGCCGAGCTGGCCGAGCAGGTGCGCGCGAACCGGCAGCCGCTGGCGCCCGACCACCCGCTGCTCGCGCTGCAGGCGCAGCTGTCGCAGGCGATCGTCGCCGCGCTCGACTCCTGGGGCCGGCTGAAGGACCAGGGCTACGAGCAGCTGTTCCTCGGCCTGTACGGCTCGCCGCTGCTGCAGGCGCTGCTCGGCATGCGTGCATCGGACGCACCGCCGCGGCGCCACCCGGGCGTCGAGCCCGAGCGCGTGGCCTTCGTGCAGCAGCGCATCGCCGAGATCAAGCTGCGGCTGGCTGAGGGCGGCGCGCGCGAGGCAGCGTTGCGCAGTCTGGTCTACATCGGCATGGCCGGTCCGGGCGTGGACGAGCGCAGCTTCAACGAACTGCGCCGGATCCGCGCCGACCACAGCGCCTTGACCCTGGACGAGTTCAAGCACCTGCTGCGCGAGCAGTCGTTTGCGCTGCTGCTCGACCGCGAGGCCGCGCTGGCCGCGATCCCGCGCATGCTGCCCGCCAGCGCCGGCGCGCGCGCCGACCTGCTCGGTCGCATCCGGCGCGTGGTCGCTGCGGCCGGCGAACCCGGTGGCGAGCGCGCCGAACGGCTCGCGCAGATCGAAGGGCTGTTCGGGACTGCCGTGCCGGCGGCCGCCAAGGGCCGCCGCCGGGCCGCGCCGACGAGGTCGAAGCGGAAGAAGACGCGCTGAAGCCTGCCCGGGCAAGGATCGCTGCGATGTCGGACGTCATCGTCGTCTTGAATGCCGGCTCGTCGAGCTTCAAGTTCTCGCTGTTCGAACTCGCCCCCGCAGGGCTCGCGCTGCTCGCGCGCGGCCAGGCCGAGGGGCTCTACACCGCGCCGCGCTTCGTCGCGAAGGACGGCGCCGGCACGGTCGTTGGCGAGACCGCCTGGGACGCCGGCAGCGCACTGGGCCACGACGGTGCGCTCGATCATCTGGTCGGCTTCCTGCGCACGCGCTACCGCGAACACCGGCTCGTCGCGATGGGCCACCGCGTCGTGCACGGCGGCCCCGACTACGCAGCGCCGCTGCTCGTCGATGCGCACGCGCTGGCAGCGCTGCAGAAGTACGTGCCGCTCGCGCCGCTGCACCAGCCGCACAACCTGGCGCCGATCCGCACGATGCTCGGGCGCGCGCCGCAGCTGCCGCAGGTGGCCTGCTTCGACACCGCCTTCCATCGCGGCCAGCCGCCGGTGGCGCAGGGCTATGCGCTGCCGCGCCCGATCAGCGCACGCGGCGTGCTGCGCTACGGCTTCCACGGCCTGTCCTACGAGTACATCGCCGGGGTGCTGCCGCTGCACGACGAGCGCGCGGCGGCCGGCAAGGTGGTCGTTGCGCATCTGGGCAACGGCTCGAGCATGTGCGCGCTTCGAGCCGGCCGCAGCATGGCGAGCACGATGGGCTTCACCGCCGCCGACGGGCTGCCGATGGGCACGCGCTGCGGCAACCTCGATCCGGGCGTCGTGCTGTACCTGATCGACGAACTGGGCATGGACACCCGCGCGGTCCAGAAGCTGATCTACCAGGAGTCGGGACTGCTCGGCGTCTCGGGCCTGTCCAGCGACATGCGCGCGCTGCTGGCGAGCGACGCGCCGGCCGCGAAGGAGGCGATCGAGCTGTACGTGTACCGCATCGGCCGCGAACTCGGCTCGCTGGCCGCGGCCCTGGGCGGCCTCGACGCGCTGGTGTTCACCGCGGGGATCGGCGAGAACAGCGCCGAGATCCGCCGGCGGGTCGCCGGCGACGCGGCGTGGCTCGGCGTCGAGCTGGACGAGGCCGCGAACGCGAACGGCAGCGCGTGCATCAGCCGGCCGGGCAGCCGGGTGTCGGCATGGGTGATCCCGACCGATGAAGAAGTGATGATCGCGCGCCATGCGCGTGCGGTCATCGAAGCGCATTGATGGAGCAATCGTCATGACGGTGGAAGTTCCGCGCCCGGCGCTGGCCGGCGCGAAGGCGCTGGTCGTCGGCATCGCCAACGAGCACTCGATCGCCTACGGCTGCGCGAGGGCGTTTCGCGAGCTCGGCGCCGAGCTGGCGATCACCTACCTGAACGACAAGGCAAGGCCGCACGTCGAGCCGCTCGCGCACGGGCTGCAGGCGTCGCTGCTGCTGCCGCTGGACGTGAGCACCGACGGCCAGCTCGAAGCGGTGTTCGACGCGATCGGCGCGCAGTGGGGCCGGCTCGACATCGTCGTGCACTCGATCGCCTTCGCGCCGAAGGAGGACCTGCAGGGCGGCCTGCTCGACTGCTCGGCCGCCGGCTTCGCGAAGGCGATGGACGTGTCGTGCCATTCCTTCGTGCGCATGGCGCGGCTGGCCGCGCCGCTGATGAGCCGCGGCGGCACGCTGTTCGCGATGAGCTACCACGGCGCCGCCAAGGTCGTGCCGACCTACAACGTGATGGGGCCGGTGAAGGCCGCGCTCGAGGCGAGCTGCCGCTATCTCGCCTACGAACTCGGCGGCCGGGGCATCCGCGTGCACGCGATCTCGCCGGGGCCGCTGAAGACGCGCGCGGCGTCGGGCTTGAAGGACTTCGACCTGCTGCTCGCCGAGGCCGAGCAGCGTGCGCCGATCGGCGAGCTGGTCGACATCATGGACGTCGGCTTCACCTGCGCGTTCCTGGCCACGCCCTATGCGCGCCGGCTGTCCGGCGACACGGTCTACGTCGACGGCGGCGTCAACATCATGGCGTGAGCGCCGGCGCCGGTGGCGCCTCAGTGGCGTCGCGTGCGGGCCTGGGCTGCCGCCCGAACCCGACCCCGGCGCCTCGCCCCACCGGCGGCGATCGCCGCAGCCGCGGCGACCGGCGCAGCCCTGCCGACGATCAGCCGCCGAGCTTGTCGCCGAACCTGGCCGCGAGCCGCTCGCGGATCTGCTGGCCGACCTGCTCGGCCTCCAGCGGCCCCAGCTTCTCGACCGCCTGCTCGCGCACGACGAAGGCCATCATCAGCAGGTCCCGCAGCTTCTTGAACGCGACCGCGTTGCTGCTGCCGCAGACCGCCGGGTTGTTGCGCAGCACGGCCTCGACCACGCCGGGTTCGAGCAGCCGCACCTTGCAGATCGTCGCCTGGCGGACGACCTCGGTCATGATGCCTTCGACCTGCCGACCCCAGCGCTGATTGCGGATCTCGTCGCCCATGCTTGGCTCCCCAGTTGATCTGCGCGGCGCCGGCGGCGGCGCTAGTCCGAACTTTGACCGCTGAACGCGCCGCAGAGCAAGCATCGGCGCGGG
>CAZKCJ010000109.1:0-8825 GCA_964550885.1 uncultured Rubrivivax sp.
CCAGATCTGGATCGGGGGCGGGATCGGCATCACCCCCTTCATCGCCCGCATGAAGGTGGTCTTGTGCAGATGGTCGGCCACCTTGGCCGGGTTGTCGCCGACCGCCTTGATGCTGTCCAGGATCACCTGCGCCGCCGCGTACGAGGTCAGCTGGAAGGCACCCGAAGGGTCGCGCTTCTTGTCCTTGAAGGCCTTGACGATCGCGGCGTTCTTCGGGTTGGTCGAGAAGTCGGCCGGCAGCGTCAGCAGCATGCCCTCGACCGCGGGTCCGGCGATGGCGTTGATTTCGGGGTTGCCCACGCCTTCGGGGCCCATCATCCTGACCTTCAAGCCCTGCTCGGCGGCCTGGCGCAGCAACAGACCCATCTCCGGGTGATAGCCGCCGTAGTAGACGAAGTCGACGCCGGCGCTCTTGAGCTTGGTGATCACCGCCGAGTAGTCGCTGTCGCCGGCGTTGATGCCCTCGAACAGCACCACGTCGATGCCGGCCTTCTTCAGGTCGTCGCGCACGTTGGACGCGATCCCCTGGCCGTAGGCCTGCTTGTCGTGCAGCACCGCGACCTTCTTCGGCTTGATCTTCTCGGCGATGAACTTGGCGGCCGCAGGCCCTTGCTGGTCGTCGCGGCCGATCGTGCGGAAGATGTAGTGGAAGTTCTTGCCGTCGGTCAGGTTGGGCGAGGTCGCCGACGGCGTCACCACCACCACGCCTTCGTTGTTGTAGATCGGCGCGGCGGCGATCGCCGCCCCCGAGCACACCGGCCCGACCACGTAGTGGATCTTGTCGTTGATCACGCGGTTGGCGGCCACCGGACCCTGCTTGGGCTCGCAGGCGTCGTCGACGATCACGGTCTCGACCTTCTTGCCGTTGACGCCGCCGGCGGCGTTCACCATCTCGACCGCGGTGCTGACACCCTCCTTGATCATGTCGCCGTACTGGGTCAGCGGGCCGGTGGCGGGGATCACCATCGCGATCTTGATCTGCGCCTGGGCGCTGGAGAACGCGAGCAGGCCGGCCAGGCCCAGGGCGGCAACGATCGCCTTGGTGCGGGGGGATGAGTTCATGGCGTCACTCTCTCAGCCTCGAAGTCGTGGGGGCGGGCATGGACGCCAGCCGAGGCGCGGCATCCAGCCCGATCGGGTGGCCGAGTCTACTGTCATCGCCGTACCCGCGCGACCGTGGGCGGCGGCGCCGCTCGCCTGGCGCGGCGCCGGACGCCGGCGGGTCGGTCGTCCGCAGCCGGCCACAGCAGCCCGCAGCCAGCAGCGCACCCGCGCAACCGTCGCGCGCGCGAGACGGCGCGAGCGGCAGCCGGCGTGCGCCAAGCACGGCGCTGGCGGCAGTGCGAGCGCGCCGGGCGCGGCACGAGCAGCGGCCGCATGGGTACGATCGCGCACTTGGCATCGACCGTCGAGCTGCGCACGAGCCCGCGAGATGTTCGGCCGCCACGGGTTCACCGCGCCGTGCCTGGCCGCAAGCCGTGGCGCCGCCCGGCACGGCACCGGCACCGACGTCGGCGGCCGGGTGCTGGACGGCGGGGCGCCCGGTGCAGCCGACCGACGCCGGCGCTGTCACCTCGGCCCGCCGGCCGGCGCGATCGCCATGAACGAATGCACGCCCCGAGGCCGTGTCCATTTACACCTACAGGAGCTTCGGCGATCATTGATCGGTTCATGATGTGCGCCCTCGCTGACCGTGCCCGCTGATACGCTGATCGAGCCGCCCCAGTCCACCCTGTCGGGGGTGGCGCGGGTGCTGGTGAACGCGGGCAAGCTGAGCCAGAAGTCGGCCGAGGAGCTGGTCAAGGCCTCGCGCGAGCGCCGCACCAGCTTCGTGTCGGCGGTGATCGGCGCCGGCGCGGTGCAGCCGGCCGAACTCGCGCACACGCTGGCCAGTGCGCTCGCGCTGCCGCTACTGGACCTGGCGGCGGTGGACGCGAACAAGCTGCCGCGCGGCATCGTCGACGCGAAGCTTGCCACCCAGTACCAGCTGACGGTGCTGGGCAAGCGCGGCAACCGGCTGTTCATCGGCGCGGTCGACCCGACCGACCAGGAGGCAGCCGAGCGGATCAAGTTCGCGACCCAGCTGTCGCCCGAGTGGGTGATCGTCGAGTACGACAAGCTGACCCGGCTGCTCGAGGCGCAGGGCGCCGACGTCAACTCGATGGTCGAGTCGCTCGCCGGCGGCGACTTCGACTTCGACGTGACCGACGAGGACGTCGCCGCGCAGGACAGCGCCGCGGTCGCGGCCGAGGTCGAGGACGCGCCGGTGGTGCGCTTCCTGCAGAAGATGCTGATCGACGCGATCAACATGCGCGCGTCCGACCTGCACTTCGAGCCCTACGAGTACCACTACCGCGTGCGCTTCCGCGTCGACGGCGAGCTGCGCGAGATCACCCAGCCGCCGGTGGTGATCAAGGACAAGCTGGCGTCGCGGATCAAGGTGATCAGCCGGCTGGACATCGCCGAGAAGCGGGTGCCGCAGGACGGCCGCCTGAAGCTGAAGTTCGGCAACAAGGCGATCGACTTCCGGATCAGCACGCTGCCCACGCTGTTCGGCGAGAAGATCGTGATCCGGATCCTCGACCCGAGCAGCGCCAAGCTCGGCATCGAGGCGCTGGGCTACGAGAAGATCGAGCGCGAGCGGCTGCTCGCCGCGGTACAGCGGCCCTACGGCATGGTGCTGGTGACCGGCCCGACCGGCAGCGGCAAGACGGTGTCGCTGTACACCTGCCTGAACCTGCTGAACCAGCCGGGCGTGAACATCTGCACGGTCGAGGATCCGGCCGAAATCAACCTGCCCGGGGTCAACCAGGTCAACGTCAACGACAAGGCCGGGCTGACCTTCGCCGCCGCGCTGAAGTCCTTCCTGCGGCAGGACCCGGACATCATCATGGTCGGCGAGATCCGCGACCTGGAGACCGCCGACATCGCGATCAAGGCGGCCCAGACCGGCCACCTGGTGATGAGCACGCTGCACACCAACGACGCGCCGAGCACGCTGACGCGGCTGCTGAACATGGGGGTGGCGCCCTTCAACATCGCCGCCAGCGTGCTGCTGATCACCGCACAGCGGCTGGCGCGGCGGCTGTGCGAGAACTGCAAGGCGCCGGCCGACTACCCGCGCGAGGCGCTGCTGCGCACCGGTTTCGCCGAGACCGAGCTCGACGGCAGCTGGCGGCCGTACCGGGCGGTCGGCTGCTCGGCCTGCACCAACGGTTACAAGGGCCGGGTCGGGCTGTACCAGGTGATGCCGATCACCGAGGCGATCCAGCGCATCATCCTGGCCGAAGGCTCGTCGCTGGACATCGCTGCGCAGGCGCAGAAGGACGGCGTGCGTGACCTGCGTCAGGCGGGGCTGATCAAGGTTCGCGCTGGCGTGACGACATTGGAAGAGGTGATCTCGGTCACCAACGAGTAACCGCGCTGGCGCAGCCTGCCTGCCCGCCCGCGCCCCAGACCCGGAGAGACGATGGCCACCGCTGCAATCGCGCGCAACCCGAAGGAATCGATCTTCGAGTGGGAGGGCAAGGACCGTAACGGCAAGCTGGTACGCGGCGAGATCCGCGCTGGCGGCGAGGCGGTGGTCAACGCCAGCCTGCGCCGGCAGGGGATCCTGGTCAACAAGATCCGCAAGCGCCGCACCAGCGGCGGGCGCTCGATCAAGCAGAAGGACATCGCGGTCTTCACGCGCCAGCTGGCGACGATGATGAAGGCCGGGGTGCCGCTGCTGCAGGCCTTCGACATCGTCGCGCGCGGCAGCGCCAACCCGCGGCTGACGCGGCTGCTGACCGACATCCGCAACGACGTCGAGACCGGCACCAGCCTGTCGGCCGCCTTCCGCAAGCACCCGATGCAGTTCGACGCGCTGTACTGCAACCTGGTCGAAGCCGGCGAGGCCGGCGGCATCCTGGAGGCGCTGCTCGACCGGCTGGCGATCTACCAGGAGAAGACGCTCGCGCTGAAGAGCAAGATCAAGTCGGCACTGATGTACCCGGTCGCGGTGATCGTGGTCGCCTTCATCGTGCTGACGGTGATCATGATCTTCGTGATCCCGGCGTTCAAGGAGGTCTTCAGCTCCTTCGGCGCCGACCTGCCGGCGCCGACCCTGGCGGTGATCGCGATGTCGGAGTTCTTCGTCGCCTACTGGTGGGCGATCTTCGGCCTGCTGTTCGGCGGGATGTACTTCTTCTTCCAGGCGTGGAAGCGCTCGGAGAAGATGCAGGTCTTCATGGACCGGCTGCTGCTGCGCATCCCGGTGTTCGGCACGCTGATCGAGAAGTCGGTGGTCGCCCGCTGGACGCGCACGCTGTCGACGATGTTCGCCGCCGGCGTGCCGCTGGTCGAGGCGCTGGACTCGGTCGGCGGTGCGTCGGGCAACGCGGTGTACCGGATCGCCACCGAGCGCATCCAGAAGGACGTGTCCACCGGCTCGGCGCTGACCACCTCGATGACCACGACCGGCGTGTTCCCGACGATGGTGCTGCAGATGGCGGCGATCGGCGAGGAGTCCGGCTCGCTCGACCACATGCTGGCCAAGTGCGCCGAGTTCTACGAGGAGGAGGTCGACGACATGGTCAAGGGCCTGTCCAGCCTGATGGAGCCCTTCATCATCGTGATCCTCGGCGTGCTGATCGGCGGCATCGTGGTGTCGATGTACCTGCCGATCTTCAAGCTCGGCGCGGTGGTCTGACGCGCCGCCGATGCCCGCCGGCGACCTGTTCGCGCTGCTGCTGACGCCGGTCGGGCTGGGCCTGCTGGGCCTGTGCATCGGCAGCTTCCTGAACGTGGTCGCGCATCGGCTGCCGCAGCTGCTCGAACGCGACTGGTGGCTGGAAACCGCCGAGCACCAGCTCGGCGACGCCGACGCGTGGCGCCGCGTCGCCGGGCGCGACGCGAAGCCGCCGGCAGCCTTCGCCGAGGCGGCCCAGGCGATCGACGCCACCGTCCAGGCGCAGCCGGTGCTCGGTCTGGCGCGGCCGCGCTCGCGCTGCCCGCAGTGCGGGCGCGAGCTGCGCTGGCACGAGAACCTGCCGCTGGTCGGCTGGCTGCGGTTGAAGGGCCGCTGCGCCGGCTGCGGCGGCGCGATCTCGATCCGCTATCCGCTGGTCGAGGCGCTGACCGGCCTGCTGTTCGCCGCCTGCGCGTGGAAGTTCGGCGCGCAGCCGTCGACGCTGGCGTGGTGCGCCGCGATTGCCCTGATGGTGGCGATGGCGCTGGTCGACCTGGACACGACCTACCTGCCCGACGATCTGACGCTGCCGCTGCTCGGCCTCGGAATCGCCGGCGCCGGGCTCGGCTGGACCGGTACCAGCCTGACCGATGCAGCCTGGGGCGCGTTCGCCGGCTACGGCGGCCTGTGGCTGCTGGCCTACAGCTACCGCAAGCTGCGCGGCGTGGAGGGCATGGGCGAAGGCGACTTCAAGCTGCTCGCCGGCCTGGGCGCGCTGCTGGGCTGGCAGCTGCTGCCGTCGATCGTGCTGCTGGCCTCGGCCGTCGGGGCGGTGGTCGGCATCGGCCTGATCACGCTGGGCGGCCACCGGCGCGAGGTGCCGATCCCGTTCGGCCCGTACTTGGTCGGCGGCGGTCTCGCGGCGATCTTCTTCGGCCGGCAGCTGACGGCGCTGTGGTTCCCGTCGCTGTGAGCGCGCGGTCGATCGGCTTGACCGGTGGGATCGGCAGCGGCAAGAGCACCGTCGCCGGCGAGCTCGTCACCTGCGGCGCGGTGCTGGTGGACACCGACGCGATCGCACACGCGCTGACCGCGGCCGCCGGCGCGGCGATGCCGGCGATCGCCGCCGCCTTCGGTGCCGGCGTGGTCGCCAGCGACGGCGCACTCGACCGGGCGCGGATGCGCGCGCTGGCCTTCGACCAGCCCGAGGCGCGCGGCCGGCTCGAAGCGATCCTGCATCCGCTGATCGGCGCCGAGGCGCAGCGTCAGGCCGCGGCGGCCGGTGACCGGCCGGTCGTGTACGACGTGCCACTGCTGGCCGCGTCCAGCGCGTGGCGGGCGCGGGTCGACCGGATCCTGGTGGTCGACTGCAGCGAGGACACCCAGGTGCAACGCGTGATGCAGCGCTCGGGCTGGAGCGAGGCCCAGGTGCGCAAGGTGATCGCGCAGCAGTCGTCGCGCGCGCTGCGCCGCTCGATCGCCGATGCGGTGATCCACAACGACCGCATCGCCCTCGCGGCGGTGCGCGCACAGGTGCAGGCGCTGTGGCGCGCGTGGGTGCACGACACCGATAGGCTGAGCGCCGCCTGATCCTGCCACGCTGCTGCGCTCGAACGTGGCGCGCATGAACCGGGGCGCACGAACCGGGACGCACGATCCAGTACGCACGATCGGGGACGCGCCGCCGCCGGCGCCAGTGCCAGCCGATGGGCCTGTGGAACAATGTTTCGCGACAGCGCCAGCGTGCGGCCCGCGCGCGCTGCCGCGGCGCGCACCGTGGTCGTCTACGAATACCCGTTCAACGAAGGCATCCGCACGATGCTGCGGCTCGAACAGCTGTTCGACCGCCTGGGCCAGCTGCTGCCGCGCGACCCTGCGCTGGACCACCACTGGGCGCTGGCCACGGTGTTCGAGATCATGGACGTCGCCGCGCGCGCCGATCTGAAGGCCGACCTGCTGAAGGACCTCGAACGCCATCGTGCGCAGATGCAGGGCTACCGCGGCAACCCGATGGTCAGCGAGGCCGCGCTCGGCGGCATCACCGCGCGCATCGACCACTGCCATGGCCAGCTGAACCAGCTGAACGGCAAGATCGGCCAGGTGCTCGCCACGAATGACTGGCTGATGAGTTTGCGCAGCCGGATGAGCATCCCCGGCGGCACCTGCGCCTTCGATCTGCCGTCGTACTTCGCGTGGCAGCAGCATCCACCCGAGCGGCGCCGCGCCGATCTGGCGCGCTGGACCGCCAGCCTCGCGCCGCTGGCCGAGGCGCTGCAGTTGCTGCTCAGCCTGGCGCGCGAGGGCGGCGGCGCGCAGCGGCAGATTGCCAGCGCCGGCCACTACCAGCAGAGCCTGCCGGCGGGCCGCAGCTACCAGCTGATGCGCGTGCGGCTGGACGCGGATGCCGAGCTGGTTCCCGAACTCAGCGGACACCGCTTGATGGTCGCGATGCGGCTGATGCGCTGGGAGCCCGACGGCCGCCTGCGGCCGTGCACCGACGACGTGGCGTTCGACCTGATGCTGTGTCCGTAGCCACGCGGCGGTGCCGTGGGTGGCATCGTCGTGGGCGCCGCGGTGCTGCCACAGCCGCACGGCGTGCATGCGGGCGCTCGTGACGATCGATGCGCCCGAGGGCGGATCTGCGGTTGCGCTGCAAGCGGGCGAGCTTGGCGCGGGTCTGCGAGCCCATGACCACCAGCATCGCGCATCGGCGCGTCGCGACGATGAGGCGGCGGCCCAGGATGCTGCGGCCGGCAGCGTGACCGCTCCTGCGTGACCGGTCCGCTCGCCTGCGTACGCTGAACGCAAGCACGCAGGCGCGGCGCGACGCTCAGGCGCGGTAGGCCACCGTGTTGCCGCCGCCAGCGCGGTGCTGCCAGGCGCAGCGCGCGACCCAGAACGCGACCGCAACGCCGTCTGGCCGAACAGCTGCGCTGCTCGCCGACCCGCAGCCGGATCCGCGCCGGTCGAGTCCGGCCCTTGAAAGCGCAAGTGGCGCCTCTATAATCAGCTGCTAGCACTCGACATGCATGAGTGCTAACAGTTCGGCGACTAGTCGGAATGGATGTCAGCGCTCACCAACGTGTTGCTGGTGCAGCCTGGAGTGAAACGACCCCTGAAGGAGATGGAATGAAGCTTCGTCCACTGCACGATCGCGTGATCGTCAAGCGCCTGGAGAACGAGACCAAGACGGCCTCGGGCATCGTGATTCCCGACAACGCGGCCGAGAAGCCGGATCAGGGCGAAGTCGTGGCCGTCGGCCCCGGCAAGCGCAACGACAAGGGCGACTTCGTCGCGCTGAACATCAAGGTCGGCGACCGCGTGCTGTTCGGCAAGTACAGCGGCCAGACGGTCAAGGTCGATGGCGACGAACTGCTCGTCATGAAGGAAGAGGATCTGTTCGCGGTCGTCGAGAAGAAGTAGTCGACGAACCCCCTCTGCCGGGCTTGCTGCGGGACTCGCCCGCGCCGCCCAGGCATGACGGACTGGCCGCGGGCGCCACGCAGGCGCGACGGCTCCAACCCAATCTGAACTCGGAGAAACACACATGGCAGCAAAAGACGTCATCTTCGGCGCCGACGCGCGTCAGCGCATGGTCGAGGGCGTGAACATCCTGGCCAACGCGGTCAAGGTCACCCTGGGCCCGAAGGGCCGCAACGTGGTGCTGGAGCGCAGCTTCGGCGCGCCCACCGTCACCAAGGACGGCGTGTCGGTCGCCAAGGAAGTCGAGCTCAAGGACAAGCTGCAGAACATGGGCGCGCAGATGGTCAAGGAAGTCGCTTCCAAGACCAGCGACGCCGCCGGTGACGGCACCACCACCGCGACCGTGCTCGCGCAGAGCATCGTGCGCGAAGGCATGAAGCACGTGGCCGCCGGGATGAACCCGATGGACCTGAAGCGCGGCATCGACAAGGCGGTCGAGGCGCTGGTCGCCGAGCTGAAGAAGAACAGCAAGCCGACGACCACCAGCAAGGAGATCAGCCAGGTCGGCGCGATCTCGGCCAACGCCGACGACTCGATCGGCACGATCATTGCCAACGCGATGGACAAGGTCGGCAAGGAAGGCGTGATCACCGTCGAGGACGGCAAGAGCCTGAACAACGAGCTCGACGTGGTCGAGGGCATGCAGTTCGACCGCGGCTACCTGTCGCCGTAC
>CAZKCJ010000110.1:0-8797 GCA_964550885.1 uncultured Rubrivivax sp.
CGCGTCGCACTGCGCCGCGCTCACGTCCAGGTGCGTGACTGCGCGCACCGTGCGCGGGCCGAACGCGGCCACCAGCACGCCCTGCGCGCGCGCCTGCGCGACCAGCGTCGCCGCGTCGGGCGCGCCCGTGCGCAGCTGGAAGACGACGATGTTGGTCTGCACCGTCGCCAGGTCCAGCTCGACCGCGGCGCACGCGGCGAGCCGCTCGGCCAGCCGGCGGGCGTTCGCGTGGTCGTCGGCCAGCCGCGCGCGGTGGTGCGCGACGCCGTGGCGCGCCGCCGCCGCGAGGATGCCCACCTGCCGCATCGCGCCGCCGAGCCGGCGCCGATGCCGCGCCGCCTGCGCGAGCAGCGCCGCCGAGCCGGCGAGCAGCGATCCGGCCGGCGCACCCAGCCCCTTGCTGAAGGCGACCGCGACCAGGTCGAAGGGTGCGGCCAGCTCGGCCTCGCTGCGCCCGGAGGCGACCGCGGCGTTCCACAGCCGCGCGCCGTCGAGGAAGCTCGCGATCCCGCGCGCGCGCGCCAGCGCACAGACTCGCTGCGCCTCGTCCTGCGGGAAGACGACGCCGCCGGCGCGGTTGTGGGTGTTCTCGATCTCGACCACCGTCGTCGCCGGGAACACCGGCAGGCCCGAGGGCTTGATCGCCGCCTCGAACTGCGCCGCGGTGAACACCCCGCCCGCGCCGACCTCGACGATCTGCACGCCGGCGTTGGCCGCGGCCGCGCCCGCCTCGTGCCAGCCGGCGTGCGCTTCGCGCGCGCTGACGATCTCGTCGCCGGGCCGGGCCAACGTCATCGCCGCCAGCTGGTTGGCCATCGTGCCGCTGGGCACCCACAGCGCCGCCTCCTTGCCCAGCAGCTCCGCCAGCTCGGCCTGCAGCCGGTTGGTGGTCGGATCCTCGCCGTACTGGTCGTCGCCGACCTCGGCGCGCGCCATCGCGTCGCGCATCGCCGGCGTCGGTCGGGTCACGGTGTCGCTGCGCAGATCCACGGGGAAGGTGTCGGGCATGGTCGCTCCTCGGAGTTCGGGCGCGGCGCCGGCGGCCAGCCGGCGCGCAGGCCGCAGTTGTACCGCTTGCCTGCGGGCCGCGAGCGCGTGCGGGTGGCGGCGTCTGCGGGTGGCAGCGCCTGCGGGTGGCAGCGCTTGCGGGTGGCGGCGCGTGCGGATCGCGGCGCTTGCGGGTGGCGGCGCGTGCAATCGCCGCGTCGAGATCCGCCGCAGTCCGCCGCCGGGCCGCCGCTGGGCCGCTCAGGCTCGAGGCCGGACGGCCCGCACGCGCTTGCGTGCGCGCGACGGTGCGCGGCTGCCAGCCGCTCTCGCCGACGCAGCCCGATCGCCCGCCGGTTGCCGCGCGGCCTTTCCGGCCGACGTCGCCGATGCAGCCCGGTTGCCCGCCGCCTGCCGTGCGCGCCACTGCGCCGGCGTGCAGCCGGTCCAGCGCCTGAACGCGCGCCAGAACACCGCCGGTTCCGCGTAGCCCAGCGCCTGGCCGATGCCTGCCAGCTCCAGCCCGGGCTGCGCGACCGCGTGCAGCGCGGCGTCGCGTCGGGTGGCGTCGAGCAGCTGGGCGAAGCTCAGCTGCTGCGCCTGCAGGCGGCGCGCCAGCGTGCGCTCGCTCAGGCCCAGCACCTGCGCGGCCTCGGCGCGGGTGGGCACGCGCGCCGGCAGCGCGCTCGCGATCCAGGCGCGCAGCTGCGGCAGCAGCGCGCCGCCCTCATGCAGCCCGGCCAGGCGCTGCGCCGCGTGCTGGTGGTGCAGGCGCGCCAGCTGCGCGTCGGCCTGCGGCAGCGGCGCGTCGAGCACGGCGTTGTCCAGCAGCACGCCGCTAAAGGCCTGCTCGAAGGCAACCGGGCAGCCGAAGGCCTCGCGGTAGCCGGCGGCCGGGCCGATGCGCGGCTGGCTGAACTGCACCTGCCGCGGCCGCAGCGGCTGGCCGGTGATCCAGCGCGCGAAGCTCACGACCGCGGCCAGCACCGCTTCGATCTGGTGCGGGCTGAACGCCAGCTCGCCCTGGCGCGGGTGATAGACCACCCAGCTCGCGTCGGCGCCCTGGATCAGCTGGAAGCGCCCGCCGTCGCTGATCAGCCGCTGGTAGCGCTGCACCGCGGCGATCGCCGCGCGCAGGGTCGGCGCCGACTGCAGCAGGTAGCCGACGACGTTGAAGTTGCCCGGCCCCACCTGCGAGCCGGCCTTCAGGCCGAAGCCCGGGTCCTGCGTGCAGCGCACCGCCGCGCGCCACAGCCGGGTGATGTGGTCGATCGGCCAGCGCTCGCGCGCCAGCTCGGCGGGGTCGATGCCGGCCCGGGCGAGCAGCCGCGCGCGCGACACGCCGGCGCGCTCGGCCGCGGCGAGCACGGTATTCACCCAGTTCATCGACACGCTGGCCTGTAGAGTCAATCGACCTGAGCTCCAAAGTCAATTCAGCGCGATCGTAGCCGGCTAAGGTCACGCCCGACGCGCCACCCGCAGATCGTGGCAGGAGAACACTGCATGACTACCCTGCACTCGGAAAGCCTCGTCATCGGCGGCGGCCTGGCCGGCATCGTGACCGCGCTGGAACTGCTGCGCGCCGGCCAGCGCGTCACGCTCGTCGACCGCGACACGCCCGAGCGCTTCGGCGGCCTGGCGCTGTGGGCCTTCGGCGGCATGGCGCTCGTCGGCACGCCGCTGCAGGCGAAGATGAAGATTCCCGACACGCCCGAGCGCGCGCTCGCTGACTGGCTGCGCTTCGGCGAGCTCGCGCCCGACGATCGCTGGCCGCAGGCCTGGGCGAAGCACTATGTCGAACATTCGCGCGCCCAGGTGCACGACTGGCTGGTGCACGAGGGCATCAAGTTCATGCCCGCCGTCAACTGGGTCGAGCGCGGCCTGAACGGCGACGGCAACAGCCTGCCGCGCTACCACGTCGTCTGGGGCACGTCGCGCTTCATGACGCTGCGCCTGATCGAGCAGCTGCGCGCGGCCGGCAGCGGCGGCAGGCTGACGCTGCTGCACCGCCACCGCGTGACGCAGCTCGACCGTGCGGGCGGGCGCATCGCCGGCGCGGTGGCGGTGGACGAGGCCAGCGGCGACGAAGTGCGCCTGCAAGCCCCGATGATCGTGCTCGCGATGGGCGGCATCAACGGCGGCCACGAGGAGACGCGGCGCAACTGGCCCGCGGGCCGGCCCATGCCGAGGACCATGCTCAACGGCGCGCATCCGTTTGCCGATGGCCGGTTGCACCGCGCCGCCGCCGCGGACTTCGGCGCGCAGATCACCCACGCCGGCGAGATGTGGAACTACGCGGCCGGCTTCCCGCATCCCTACCCGCACTTCGAGGGCCACGGCCTGTCGACGATCCCCTGCAAGTCGGCGCTGTGGCTGGACCACCGCGGCGAGCGCATCGGCCCGCAGCCCTTGGTGACGGGCTTCGACACCCATTGGCTGTGCCAGCAGGTGGCGGCGCAGGCCAAGCCCTGGACCTGGCATTTGCTGAACTGGCGCATCGCCGCCAAGGAGTTCGCGATCTCCGGCGCCGAGCACAACCAGCGCATCCGCGACCGGCAGTTCCCCGCGTTCCTGAAGGAGACGCTGCTCGGCAACCACCGCCTGGTGCGGCAGATGCAGCAGCAGAGCCCGCACTTCCTCGTCGCCGACACGCTGGCCGAGCTGGCGGCGAAGATGAACGCGCTGACCGCGTCGCACGACGTCGATCCGGCGCGGCTGCAGGCCACCGCCGACGCCTTCGACGCCAACTTTGCCAACGGCAGCAAGCTCGAGAACGACGACCAGATCCGCCGCATCCTGCACGCACGCCAGTGGGGGCCGGACCGCTTGCGCACCTGCAAGCCGGCGCCGCTGCAGAAGAAGGGCGCGGGCCCCTTCATCGCGATCCAGATGCAGCTGATCACGCGCAAGAGCCTGGGCGGGCTGCAGACCGACCTGCAAAGCCGCGTGCTCGATGCGAGCGGCCAGCCGATCGACGGCCTGTACTGCGTCGGCGAGGCGGCGGGCTTCGGCGGCGGCGGCGCGAGCGGCAAGCGTTCGCTCGAAGGCAGCTTCCTCCCCGGCTGCATCCTCACCGCGCGCGCGGCGGCGCGGCATATCCACAGCGCGAGCTGAGCCGTGGAGCAGCCAGCACATGACTTCATCGTCGTCGGCTCCGGCCCGGCGGGCTGCACCGTGGCCTCGCGCCTGTCGGAAGACCCGCGCCATCAGGTGCTGCTGCTCGAAGCCGGGCCGGGCCAGCGCAAGGGGCTGCTCGCCAGCAACGCCGCGCTCGGCGCGCTCGCCTACGGCCCGCGGCGCAGCGCCTACAACTGGGGCTTCGACAGCCGGCCCCAGGCGGGGCTGAACGGCCGCCGCTCGTACAACCCGCTGGGCCGCGGCCTGGGCGGCGGCACCTCGATCAACACGCTGATGTACATGCGCGGCAACCCGCTGGACTACGACGGCTGGGCTGCGGCGGGCAACCCCGGCTGGAGCTGGAGCGAGGTGCTGCCGTACTTCAAGCAGAGCGAGAACAACCAGACCTTCGCCGCCGACGACGATCCGTACCACGGCAACCGCGGCCCGGTGTGGGTGGAAGAGCTGCGCACCGACAACCCCTGGCACGCGACGCTGCGCCAGGCCTGCGAGGAAGCCGGCTGGCCCTACAACCCCGACTTGAACGGCGCGACGCAGGACGGCTTTCGGCCGACGCAGGTGATGATGAAAGGCGGCGAGCGCCACCACGCCGGCCAGGCCTGGATCCTGCCGCACCTGGGCACGCGAGCGAACCTGCAACTGCAGTGCGACAGTCCCGTCGCGCGCATCGTCTTCGACGGCCGGCGCGCGGTCGGTGTCGAGGTCGTGCAGGGCGGCCAGAAGCTCCGGATCCGCGCGCGCAAGGAGGTCATCGTCGCGAGCGGCGGCATCCTCTCGGCCAAGCTGCTGCAGCTCTCGGGCGTGGGCGACGGCGCCGCATTGCAGCGGCTCGCCATCCCGGTCGTCGCGCACCTGCCCGCGGTCGGCGAGTACCTGCAGGACCACCTGGACGTGATCCTCGGCCACCACGTGCCCGCAGACCCGGATCTGATCGGCATCTCGCCCACCGGCACGCGCGGTCTGTGGCGCGCGATGCGCCGCTGGCGCCGCGAGCGCCGCGGCATGGCGACGACCAACTTCGCCGAAGTGACCGGCTTCATGCGCCTGGCGCCGGACTCGGCGATGCCCGAGATCCAGTATGAGTTCGTCGTCGCGCTGGCGATGAACCACGGGCGCGACATCTACGCCAAGCACGGCCTGTCCACGCACGTGCTGCTGCTGCACCCGAAGAGCCGCGGCGGCGTGCGGCTCGCCAGCCCGCGCTGGGAGGACGACCCGGCGATCGACTTTGGCTACTTTTCGCACCCCGACGACCTGGCGACGATGGTGGCCGGCGTGCGCCGCGTGCTGAAGGTCTACGACACGCCGACGCTGCGCCGCCTTGTCGCGGCCGACCTGCGCACCGCGCACTGCCGCAGCGACGAGGACGTTGCGCAGTTCTGCCGCAGCGTCGCCGGCACCAACTACCACCCCACCAGCAGCTGCCGCATGGGGCAAAGCGCCGCCGACAGCGTTGTCGATGCGCGGCTGCGCGTGCACGGCCTGCAGGGCCTGCGCGTGATCGACAGCTCGATCTTCCCGACCATCCCCGGCGGCAACACCACCGCGCCGGCCACGATGGTCGGCGAGAAGGGCGCGGCGATGCTGCGCGAGGACTGGCGATGAGCTTGCGCAGCACCTACCGCTGGAAGCACGGTGCGCCGCGCACGGTGTTCATCACCGGCGGCAGCAGCGGCATCGGCCGCGAGATGGCGCTGCGCCTGGCGGGCGAGGGCGCGCACATCGCGCTGTTCAACCGCTCGGGCGCCGAAGACGTGCTGGCCGAACTGGGCACCGCCGCGCGCAGCCCCGAACAATGCTTTGCAGCCTGGCGCGCCGACGTGGCCCAGGCCGGCGCGATCGACGCTGCGGTGCGGGCAGCGGTGCAGGAACTGGGCGCGCCGGACCTGGCAATCAACAGCGCCGGGGTCATCAACGCCCTGCCGTTCGACACCGCCACCGCGCAGGACTTCGAGCGCGTGATCGACATCAACCTCAAGGGCGCGCGCCACTTCGCCGCCGCCGTGCTACCGCGCATGCGCGCCGGCAGCCACCTGGTGTTCATCGCCTCGCTCGCCGCGCTGACCGGCAACTTCGCCTACACCGCGTACTGCGCGTCCAAGTTCGGCGTGCGCGGCCTGGCCGAGGCGCTGCGCTACGAGCTGAAGTTCAAGGGCATCGACGTGAGCCTGTGCTGCCCCGGCGAGATCATGACGCCGATGGTGCAGGAGGAGAAGCGCCAGCAGCATCCGGTGTCGGCGGCGATGAAGGCCTTTGCCGGCAGCGCGACGCTCGACGACGCGATGCCGGCGCTGCTGCGCGGCATCGCGCGGCGCCAGTTCGAGATCGTCGACGGCCCGCGCCCGGCGCTCACCGCTTGGCTGTCTCGCCACCTGCCGCGTCTGGCGCGCTGGACGGGCGACCTGATCGCCGCCCGCGCAATGCGCGGCACCACCCCACGAACCCGGACCACCCCGCCATGAGCACCATGACCCCTGCAGTCGACCTGGCTGCGCAGCTTCCCGCTGCGCTGCGCGAGTGTTTCGCCGCGCAGCGCGCCGCCTTCGCGAAGAACCGCAACCCCGGCCTCGCCGAGCGCCGCGCCGACCTGCGCGCGCTGCACCGCCTGCTGGTCGACAACCGCGACGCGCTGGTCGACGCGGTCAACCGCGACTTCGGCTGCCGCAGCCGCTTCGAGACGCTGATGACCGAGCTGCTGCAGGGGCAGGAGGCTGCGCTCGATGCCATCCGCCAACTGCCGCGCTGGATGAAGCGGCAGCGCCGTCCGCTCGACATCAGCCAGTACCCGCTGGCCGGCGCCTTCGTGATGCCGCCCGTCCAGGCCGGGATCGTGCCCTCCTTGTTGCCGGCCTTCTCGGCGCCGACGGGAGTGAGATCCTTGCCCAGCCGCGCGGCTTCCTGTTCGCTCGCTGCGGCACTCGCCGAACCCCAGGCAACGGCGAGCGCGACGGCTGCCGAGAGTTTCTTCCACCCCTTCATGTCGTCTCCTGTCGTGTCACTTCTTGTCAGCGATGCCGACCACCAGAGAGGCCGTGCAATGGAACATCGTGCTGGTGCTTCCCATGCACCAGTTGATGTCGTTGTGCAGCGTGATCCGGTAGGCGGGTCGCTCGCCGAGGTTGGTGTTGCACAGGCAGCGCCCGCACGCGGCCTTGCCGCAGCAGTCGTAGTAGCTGATGAGGTAGTCCTTGCCGTCGGCCGGATTGCGGCAGGTGCCGATCCAGGACACCTTCGACGGCTCGGTGCCGGGCGGACAGCTGTTCACCGTCCCGCCGCAGCACGAGCAGAGGAAGCCGTCGACCGCGCAGTAACGCCAGTAGTCGCACTGCTGGTCGTCGGGCGCCTTCGACTTGCCGCCGCCGTGGGCGCTCGCGGCGTGCGAAGTCCGGTCGAAGGGCAGCACCGGCAGCGCGATCGCCGCGCCCATGAGGAAGCGGCCGGCGCGTGCCAGTGCGCTGCGTCGCGAGATGCGCTGCGCGGCCGCGCGCGTCGAGCGCTCGAATGCGTCGTCAAGCCATTTCATGCTCTGCGGGCCTCCATTGCGACGAATTCCTGTACCGACGCGACGCCGAGGTCGCGGGCGGTGAACAGGCTCTCGATCTGTTCGCGCGAGTTGACGAGGCCCTTGGCCTTCACCTTTCCGGCTTCGTCGACCAGCACTGCGTAGGGGAGCTTGCCGATCCGGTAGGCCATACCGAGGTCGGTCGACAGCAGGTACGGATACGCTTGCAGGCCGGAGCGGGTGCGGAACGCCGCGTGCTCGTCGGCGTCGCCGTCGCTCGCGAACGCGATCTCGAGCCATTGCCCCTCGTCGACGGCGACCCGCTTCAGGATCGGCAGCAGCTTCTTGCACACCGGGCAGGTGGGCGACAGGAAGAACAGCAGCAGGCTCTTCGCGCGCGCGCCGCCGGTGGCGAACGGTTGGCCGTCGAGCGTGGCCAGGTCGAAGGCCGGGGCGGCTTCGCCGACCTTCGGCCCGCTGTCGAGCATCAGCGCGCCCATCGGGGCGATGCGCTCGTAGAGCACGCCGATCTGGCGCGCCAGCGCGAAGACGGTGCCGAGCAGCGCGAGCACGGCGGCCCACAGGACGATGTTCGAGACGACGAGAGCTTCGGTCATGGTTCGGTCCGTGAGGCGGAGAAGCGTTGCGTGTCGGAGAACAGCTCGCTGACCGCGCCGTAGACGGCCCACAGCGCGAGCGCGGCGAACGCGGTGGTGAAGCCGTCGAGCCAGACCAGCTCGCGCGGCGACTCCGGGGCGGCGGCGAGCGCGCACAGCGCGACCAGCGCGGCGTTGCGCGCCACCAGGATCCAGGACAGGCGCCGCCCCGAGCCCGGCGCGCCGCATCCGCAGTCGATGTCGCGCCGGCCGCGCAGCAGGTTGATGGCGACCGCCCCGGTGACCAGCAGCAGGATCGCGGCGGCCAACCCCGCCCCGGCGGCGCGCGAGGCCGGATGCAGCAGCGCAAGTCCGGCCAGCGCTTCGACGGGCGGCAGCAGCAGCGCGGTGACGCGAGCGCCGGCCGGGCCGAGCAGCCGGTAGCGCTCGACGGCGAGCGTGAAGGCGTCGAGGTCGGCGAGCTTGTGCCAGGCGCCGGCGAGCAGCACGATCGCCAGCGCCGCCGCCGCCGCGTGCCCGAGGACCGGGTCGGCTGCGAAGGCCGGCATCATTG
>CAZKCJ010000111.1:0-8768 GCA_964550885.1 uncultured Rubrivivax sp.
CGACAGCGCGGCTGTCCTCAGCGCCGGGCTCGACGGCCTGGGCCTGGTAGTGCTCTCGGAGTTCGTCGCCGCGCACCACCTGGCCAGCGGCGCGCTGGTGCAGGTGCTGCCCGGCTGGCGCTGCCCGTCGCTGCCGCTGCAGCTGGTCACGCCGAGCGCGCGCCGGCGCGCGGCGCGCGTGCAGGCCTTCATCGACTGGGCGCAGGCGCTGCTGCGCCGTCGGCTCGGGCCGCACCTGGAGCGGTGCTGAACGAGTCGCCGCGCGCAGTGCGCGGTGCGCGGTGCGTAGCGCGACCTGCACCGGCGCAAGCGCAGCGGCTGCAAGCGCGCGATCAAGCAACAACGAGCGCGGCGGCGCCGTGCGGGCCGGCATCGACGCCACGGCCTGCAGCGCTGCGCCGGCGCTTCTTCGACCAACCATGTTATTCGCGCAGCGTCTGCGCGCGGCCGCGCGGCGGCCCAGAATCGAGCGCACCGGGTTTCGACGAGAAGGGCGGTCGGCATCATGGGATCGGCAGATTCGACGCAGCGGCTGGACATCCGCGCGGTCGACGCGAAGGCTTACGAGCCGATGCTCGCGCTTGAGCGCTACGTGCACGCGGGCAACCTGGGGGACGCGCTGATCGCACTGGTCAAGCTGCGCGCGTCGCAGCTCAACGGCTGCGCGTACTGCCTGAGCATGCATGGCGGCGAAGCGCGCAAGGCCGGCGTCGACCTGCAGCGCATCGACGTGCTGTCGGCCTGGCGCGAAGCGCCCGACCTGTACTCGCCGCGCGAGCAGGCGGCGCTGGCCTTCACCGAGGAGGTCACGCGCATCGGCGAGCACGGCGTCTGCGACGCGGTCTGGGCGCAGGTGCGCGCGGCGTTCAGCGAGCGCGAGATCGTCCACCTGCTGATGGCGGTGTGCGCGATCAACGTGTGGAACCGGATGGCGATCAGCGTGCACATGAGCCTGCCGGCGCAGGGTCGGACCTGAGCTTGCCTTCGCCGCGCGCTGAGCGCGCTGCGTCACCTGCGCGCGCATGCTCGGCCGGTGCGGTGCGCTCGTGGGCTTC
Organism: uncultured Rubrivivax sp.; assembly: GCA_964550885.1. Taxonomy (GTDB): domain Bacteria; phylum Pseudomonadota; class Gammaproteobacteria; order Burkholderiales; family Burkholderiaceae_C; genus Rubrivivax. The sequence continues at coordinate 1,056 of CAZKCJ010000111.1, forward strand.
GTGCAGGCGCCCATGTCGGGCCGCACCCGGATGGTCGGCGAGATGCCTGCTGCCGCGCGGTGGCCGGCCCGCGAGCAATGCATTGATGGCATCAGCCCTGCGTTGATCATTCGGGGAACGCCGGCGATGAAGTCAAACACCGCCATGCCCTTGTGCAGGTCTGCCTCGGTGATCGTGGATGCGGCGCAGCTGGTGCGCGCCGAAGAACTGCAGGGCGAGGTCTCCAAGGCGACCGAGGAAGGCCTCGCGCGGGCGGTTGCCCAGGCCGTCGCCGCAGCGTCGACGGATGGCGCGCGCCCCGCGGCAGGCGGCCCGGACGCGGCCGGCACCCAGGGGACCGCCTCGGATCAGGCGATCCGATGGCTCGACGCCAACCGCGCGGCGCTGCGCAGCTCGAACGAGTTCGTCAAGCGGCACGGGCGGCCGCTGGCCCGACACCGCCAGTTCCGACGGTCCGCTTCGCCGTCCACTCGAGTCGTGGCGGTGGAGGCCGGCTGCTCGATGTCCAGGCCGACCTGATCAGAGGGCTGAGCCCGCGCTTGTTCGTGCCGTTGATGCGCGTGGACGCCGCACCGGCGAGCGTCGAGCGCCTCAACCCCGTCTTCGAGGTCCGCGGCGAGTCGGTGTCGATCATGACGCAGTTCATGGCTGCGGTGCCACGGGCGGAGTTGGGCTCCGTGGTCGCCAGCCTGAATCACCGGAGCGACGTGATCTTCGCAGCGATCGACTCCGTCTATCACGGCTGGTAGGGCCGCGGCGGCCGCTTTGGGGCTGAAGGTACGGGCCGTCTCAAGGGCGGCCTCGTCAAGCTCGAGATCGCGCTCGCCAAGGGCAAGGCGCAGCACGACAAGCGCGAGACCGAGAAGAAGCGCGACTGGGATCGCGAAAAGGGCCGGTTGATGCGCCACAAGGTCTCGTCGGCGCCGAAGGGCTGAGCGGCACCGGCGCGGGGAAGCGCGCGGTCGGACGCACGGGGCGCATGGGGCGGCTGTCAACGCACGAGGCGGCTTGACATCACTTGATCTTTCTAGAATACTGGAAGTGTGGATGAGAAAACCGCCGTCGCCGCGCTCGCCGCCCTCGCTCAGGAGGCGCGGTTGCGCGTCTTTCGCGCGCTGGTCGGCGCCGCGCCCGAGGGCCTGACGCCCGGCGCTCTGGGCGCGATGCTCGACATCGCCGGTTCGACGCTGTCGTTCCACCTGAAGGAGCTGGTACACGCCGGCCTTGTCACGGCGGACCGCGACGGCCGCAACCTCATCTACCGGCCGGCGCTGGCGCAGATGAACGCGCTGCTCGGCTACCTGAGCGACCACTGCTGCCAGGGGCGCGCCTGCGCGCCCGTGCGCGGCAGGCGCCGCACCACCTGCTGACCGAAGGAGACCTCGATGAAGCGCTTCCATGTCCATGTGCACGTTGCCGATCTCGAGCAGAGCATCGGCTTTTATTCCACGCTGTTCGGCGCGAAGCCGGCACGCGCGGAGGCCGACTACGCCAAGTGGATGCTCGACGACCCGGCGCTCAACTTCGCGATCTCGACGCGCGGCGCCGCACCCGGCATCGACCACCTGGGTTTGCAGACCGACGATCCGGCCGAGCTCGCCGCGATGAAGTCGCGCGCCGAGACCGCCGGCGCGGCGCTGCTCGACGAAGGCAGCACCACGTGCTGCTATGCGCGCAGCGAGAAGCACTGGGTCACCGACCCGACCGGCATCGCCTGGGAACACTTCCACACGCTCGCCGACATCCCGGTGTTTCGCGAGGCCGCACCGGGTTCAACGGCCTGCTGCCCGGCCGACGCGCCGCGCGCCCGGCCGGCGGCCGATCCGGTGAAGGCCGCCGCCGCCGGCTGCTGCTGAACGAGAGGCGCATGGCCGACAAGGTCTACCACGTGCTCTTCGTCTGCACCGGCAACTCGGCGCGCTCGATCCTGGCCGAAGGCCTGATGAATGCGCTGGGCAAAGGCCGCTTCGTCGGCCACTCCGCCGGCAGCCGCCCGAAAGTGCGTCCGCACCCGCTGGCGCTGCAGACGCTGGCCGCGCACCGCATCCCGACCGACGGTTTGCGCAGCAAGAGCTGGGACGAATTCGCGCGACCCGGCGCGCCGGCGTTGGACTTCGTCTTCACGGTCTGCGACCTGGCGGCAGGCGAAGCCTGCCCGTACTGGCCGGGCCAGCCGGCGAGCGCGCACTGGGGCCTGCCCGACCCGGCCGCGGTGCAGGGAACGGCCGCGCAGCAACACAAGGCCTTCCTCGACACCTTCGTCGCACTGACGCGCCGCATCGAGCTGTTGATTGCGCTGCCGATCGCCACGTTGGACCGCCTGGCGCTGCAGAGCGCGCTGAAAGTCATCGGGCAGCGTTGAGCGATGGGCCTGTTCGAGCGCTACCTCAGCGTCTGGGTCGCCCTGGGCATGGGCGCCGGCGTGGGCCTGGGCATGCTCGCACCGGGCGCCTTCCAGGCGGTCGCGGCGCTCGAAGTCGCGCACGTCAACCTCGTCGTCGCGCTGCTCATCTGGGTGATGATTTACCCGATGATGATCCAGATCGACTGGTCGGCCGTGCGGCAGGTCGGCCGGCGGCCGCAGGGGCTGGCGCTGACGCTGATCGTCAACTGGTTGATCAAGCCGTTCACGATGGCCGCACTCGGCGTGCTGTTCTTCGAGCACCTGTACGCGCCGTGGGTCGACCCGGCCTCGGCGAGCGAATACATCGCCGGCATGATCCTGCTCGGCGTTGCACCCTGCACCGCGATGGTGTTCGTGTGGAGCCAGCTGGTGAAGGGCGACGCCAACTACACGCTGGTGCAGGTGTCGGTCAACGACCTCGTGATGGTCTTCGCGTTCGCGCCGATCGCCGCCTTCCTGCTCGGTGTGACCGACATCGCCGTGCCCTGGCAGACGCTGCTGCTGTCGACCGTGCTCTACGTCGTGCTGCCGCTGCTGGCGGGCATGGCGACCCGGCACGCGCTGCTGCGCCGCGCGCCGGGCGCGCTGGGCGCCTTCGTCGCTGCACTCAAACCCTGGTCGGTCGTCGGCCTCGTTGCCACCGTCGTGCTGCTGTTCGCGCTGCAGGCCGGCACCATCGTCGCGCAGCCGCTGCTGATCGCGATGATCGCCGTGCCGCTGCTGCTGCAGACCTACGGCATATTCGCCATCGGCTGGCTTGGCGCCAGGCTGATGAAGCTGCCGCACGACATCGCCGCGCCGGCCTGCCTGATCGGCACGTCGAACTTCTTCGAGCTGGCGGTCGCGGTCGCGATCTCGCTGTTCGGCCTCGACTCCGGCGCCGCACTCGCGACGGTGGTCGGCGTGCTGGTGGAGGTGCCGGTGATGCTGTCGCTGGTGTGGTGGGTCAACCGCCGCCAGAGCGGTTACCGGTCGCTCGCGCGCGCGGCCTGATCGGCGCAGCGGCGCAGCGGCGCAGGGGCCGGCGGGGCGCGCTACCAGATCGTCTTCAGCCCTGGCATCGCCCGCGGCCTGGCGTGCGCAGTCGCCAGCGGCACTGCCAGCTGCAACGCGCTCGCGGCGATCGGGCGGTCGCCCCGAACCACCACCGCCGCGCGTGCCTATCCGGCACCCGCATCGGTCAGCGCCCGCCGCCCCAGCGGCTGGGTTCGAGTACGGGCTCGTAGGGATCGCACAAGCGCAGCACGCTGCCGGCCAGTCGCGAGCGCGCTCGATCGGCCTGCTTCGCTTGACGCGTGGGCGGGCCGAGTGCGGCCATCACCGTGCCGCGGCGCGTGACGCGCAGGCGCTCGCCGCGGGCCGCGCGCGCCATGCAGGCCGGCAACTGCCGGCGCAGTTCGGTGATGCTGACGCCGGTCATCGCAAAGTCCTCGCCCAGTCTACGGTGGGTGTGCACGAATGACGGTCGGGCACACGGCATAGGCGAAGACGCAGACGGTCGGCACGAGCGAAAGCACAGACCGACGGCACACGAGGGCGGCGGCGGCCGGCGCAACGCTGCGCCTATGATCCCGCCGATGCAGGGCACGGACGAAGACGCACATCGCTTCATCGCGCGCTGGCGCGGCGCCGGCGGCAGCGAGCGCGCGAACTACCAGCTCTTCGTCGGCGAACTGTGCGGGCTGCTCGGCGTGCCGCTGCCGCAGCCCGCGCAGGGCGACGAGCGCGACAACGCCTACGTCTTCGAGCGCCGCGTCGCCTTCGCGCACGGCGACGGCAGCACGAGCGCTGGCTTCATCGACTGCTATCGCCGTGGCGCTTTCGTGCTCGAAGCCAAGAAGCTCAGGGCCGGCGCGCGCACCCCCGGCTTCGACGACGCGCTGCTGCGTGCCCGCGCGCAGGCCGAGGGCTACGCGCGCGCGCTGCCCGCGGCCGAAGGGCGCCCGCCGTTCCTGGTCGTCGTCGACGTCGGCAACGTCATCGAGCTGTACGCCGAGTTCACGCGCAGCGGCGCGACCTACACGCCGTTTCCCGACGCACGCAGCCACCGCATCCGGCTCGCCGATCTGGCCGACGCCGCGCTGCGCGAACGGCTGCGCCTGCTGTGGCTCGAGCCGATGGCGCTCGACCCGTCGCGCGCGGCGGCCAAGGTCACGCGCGCGGTCGCGGTGCAGCTGGCGGCGCTCGCGCGCAGCCTGGAGGCCGCCGGCCATCCGGCCGAGACCGTGGCCGCGTTCCTGACGCGGTGCCTGTTCAGCATGTTCGCCGAGGACGTGGGCCTGCTGCCGAAGGCCGCCGACGGCAGCGGCGGCTTCGTCGGTCTGCTGCGGCGCCACCGCGACGACCCGGCGACGCTGCGCCAGATGATCGCGGTGCTGTGGGCCGACATGGACCGCGGCGGCTTTTCCGCCGCGCTCGCGCAGGAGCTGCTGCGCTTCAACGGCAAGCTGTTCAAGGGCTGGCAGGCGGCAGACTACGTGCTGCCGCTGAACCGCGAGCAGATCGACGGCCTGCTCGCCGCCGCCGCGGCCAACTGGCGCGAGGTGGAGCCCGCGATCTTCGGCACGCTGCTCGAGCGCGCGCTCGACCCGGCCGAGCGCCACGCGCTGGGCGCGCACTACACGCCGCGCGCCTACGTCGAGCGGCTCGTGCTGCCGACCGTGGTCGAGCCGCTGCGCGCCGACTGGGCCGACGCGCAGGCCGCCGCGCTGCTGCTCGTCAACGAGGCGGGCGCGCTCGAAGGCAAGCGGCACGACGACAAGCTGGCCGAGGCGCGCGCCGAAGTGCGGCGCTTTCATCACCGGCTGTGCAGCGTGCGCGTGCTCGACCCGGCCTGCGGCAGCGGCAACTTTCTGTACGTGACGCTCGAACACCTGAAGCGCCTCGAAGTTGAGGTGCTGGCGCAGCTCGACGCGCTCGGCGACACCCAAGGCAAGCTCGGCCTCGAAGGCGAGACGGTCACGCTGCAGCAGCTGCGCGGCATCGAGCTCAACGAGCGCGCCGCGGCGCTCGCCGAGCTGGTGCTGTGGATCGGCTGGCTGCAGTGGCACATCCGCAGCTTCGGCAGCGCGAGCCTGGCCGAGCCGGTGATCCACGACTACGGCAACATCGAGCAGCGCGACGCGGTGCTCGCCTGGGATGGCCAGGAGCCGATGCGCGACGCCGCCGGCGCGCTGGTCACGCGCTGGGACGGCAAGACCTTCAAGGCGCACCCGGCCACCGGTGAGCAGGTGCCCGACGACACCGCGCTCGTGCCGCAGTGGCGCTACCTGAACCCGCGGCCGGCGGCGTGGCCGCAGGCGGATTTCATCGTCGGCAATCCGCCGTTCATCGGTTCCAAACGAATGCGGGCGGCGCTCGGGGACGGCTATGTAGACGCCCTTCAGACCGCCTGGCCCGAGGTTCCCGAAGCGACCGACTTCGTGATGCGTTGGTGGCACCACGCGGCGCTGCTGGTGCGGCAGGGAGCAGTTCGGCGTTTCGGCTTCATCACGTCGAACAGCATTCGACAGGCATACGTCCGTCGAGCGGTCGAACCGCACCTGCAAGCGGGTGAGCGCTTGTCGCTGGTCTTTGCGGTTCCTGACCACCCATGGGTCGATAGTGCCGACGGCGCGGCGGTGCGAATCGCGATGACCGTTGGTCAAGTCGGCACCTTGGCCGGCGATCTGAAGGAAGTGGTGGCAGAACGAGCCGAGACCGGTGCCGGCGACGATCTCGTTCTGGCGATGAACCAGCGCCGCGGGCACATCGGCGCGGACTTGCGCATCGGTGCCGAGCTGAGCAACGCGGCAACGCTGCGGGCCAATCTCGACTTGTGCTCGGTCGGCATGAAAACCATCGGCGCGGCCTTCCAGGTCGACCTTGCCACGGCACGTAAGCTGGGCGTCGATACGGTCCCGGGGCTCGACGCACATATACGGCCGTACCTGAACGGGCGCGACTTCACGTCGACACCGCGAGGCATCTGGGTCATCGATTTGTTCGGCGTTGCGTGCGACGACGTCCGGCAACGATTTCCAGCGGTCTACCAGCACTTGCTGGAGCGGGCGAAACCCGAGCGCGACTTGAATCGCAATGACATCTTCCGCAGGAACTGGTGGGTGATCGGTCACCCGCGGCCACAGTTTCGTGCCGCCACGAAGGGATTGCCTCGCTACATCGCGACCGTCGAGACGGCCAAGCATCGCGTCTTCGCATTCATCGAATCGCGCGTGGTGCCGGACAGCACGATCGTGACCTTTGCCTTCGCTGACGCGTACGCGCTGGGCATCTTGTCGAGCGATGCCCATGTGCATTGGGCGTTGGCTGCGGGCGGCACACTCGAGGACCGACCCAGGTACAACAAGACCCGCTGCTTCGAGACCTTCCCCTTCCCCTCCGAAGACACCGGCCTCACGCCCGCGCTCGCCGACCGCATCCGCGACCTCGCCGAGCAGCTCGACGCGCACCGCAAGGCGCGGCAGTCAGCGCACGCCGACGTGACGCTGACCGGGCTGTACAACGTGCTCGCGAAGCTGCGCGCCGACGAGCCGCTCTCACTGAAGGAGAAGACGCTGCACGAACACGGCCTCGTTGCCGTGCTGAAGAGCCTGCACGACGAGCTCGACGCCGCGGTGCTCGACGCGTACGGCTGGAGCGATCTGCAAGCCGCGCTCGCCGACCATCGCGCTGCGGCTGCTGACGTGCGCGCCGCGGCGGTCGAGACGCTGCTCGAGCGGCTGGTCGCGCTGAACGCGAGGCGCGCCGCCGAGGAAGCCGCGGGGACGGTGCGCTGGCTGCGGCCGGAGTTTCAGACGCGCGCGCGGCAGCCTGCGCAGGCCGGGCTCGAGGTCGGCGTCGAAGCCGTCGACGCCGAAGCGTCGGGCGAGCCCGGCGGGCAGGGCGCCGCGCCGGCCGCGCGCACGCCGCCGGTCGCGAAGCGCCCGTGGCCGGCGGGCCTGCCCGAGCAGATCAAGGCGGTGGCCGAGCTGCTCGTGGCCAGCCCGCAGCCGCTGGCGCTGGCCGAGCTGGAGGCGCGCTTCAGCGCGCGCGGGCGCTGGCGCGAGCGGCTGCCGCTGATCCTCGACACGCTCGAAGCGCTGGGCCGCGCGCGGCCGGTGGCCGCGCCCGCTGCCGGCGCCGCGCGGCGCTGGGCGGCGGCCTGAACGCCGCCGCCGGCGGGGCAGGCTTCGCAAGGTCGCAGTCCGCGACTGGGGGCGATCGAGCGGCGGATCACCTCGCCGCACGCGGGCGACCGGTCGCGCGGCTCGCGGTGCCGACGAGCATGCGCTCCACCTTGGGCAAGGCGACCATCTTGCGGTCAGGCG